>DAOTXI010000316.1:0-2639 GCA_034435475.1 Anaerolineales bacterium | reverse complement strand
TCACATCATAGACGGTTGAGTCGGTTGGGACATCCAACTCGATCACGCCATATTTATGCCCGGGCGGGAGGGCGTCCCGGTAATTGGCGATCATTTTGACGCGGATGAGCATTTGTGAATTTTAGCATGAAAGGGTATAAAATCACCCTTATGAAAAGGCAAATTCCATATCATGGCTGGTGTTTTGTATGCGGGAACGATAATCCACGCGGGCTCGGGATCACGATGTTCGTGGATGATGAGGGTGTTCTAACTTCCGAGTTTACGTTGAACGAGACTCACCAGGGTCCGCCGGGTCACGCCCATGGAGGGGCATCTGCGGCGATTCTGGATGAGGTGACGGGGCTGGTCGTCTAGGCGGCGGGACATAAAGTACTGGCGGCAAATATCAACATCAACTACCGCAAGCCGCTGCCGCTTCATCAACCGCTTATCGCAGAAGCCCGGGTCGGCGAGGTGGGGGAGAGAAAAATCATCAGCGAAGGAAAAATTCTGTTACCTGATTTAACCGTCGCCGTGGAAGGAAGCGGGGTATATGTCATTGCAAAACGCTTTTTCGAAAATTCACTCTTCAGCGGAGTTCATTCATGAAAACAATCGGTCTGATCGGCGGGATGTGCTCATCCCTGAAAAGGCAGACCGCGAGATCGTACATCGCGTCATTTATGAAGAATTGGTGCTTGGCAAAATCGTGGATGAGTCTCGCGAAGAATATAAACGCATCATGAACGATTTATTGAAAAAAGGCGCGGAGGGAATCATTCTCGGTTGCACAGAAATTGAGCTGCCCGTCAAGGAAGGCGATTGTAACGCGCCGCTCTTCGCCACCACGCGCATTCATGCGGTTGCGGCGGTGGAAAAGGCGCTCGAAGAATAAGCATGAGCGGACATTAGAGAACGTCCGCTACGCATCCTGAGGATGCGTAACGCCATTACTCCGGTTCGCGGATGAGCCAGACCGCCATGCCCGCGCCGACGAACGCGGCAATGATAATCACCACGATCAACAGGCGCGACGAGCCGCCCTCTTTTGCCGCTTCCTCTTCGACAATGATGGTCGGAGTGAAAACTATCGTCGGCTCGCTTATGGGAGCGGGCTCCTGCGTCACTGTGGGAGCGAAAGTGAAGGTGGCTTCGACCGTCGGCGTGGATGCGGGAAGCGCCGCCTGGGTCGCGCCTGTCATCACCAGCAATTCCTGTCCCTGATAAACCGTCTGGTCTTCGCCCATGCCGTTCAATGCCTGGATGTTCTTGATCGTTGTCCCGTAGGCGATGGCGATACTCCACAACGATTGACCGTATTGGACTTTATGAATCACCGTGCCGTCTGGGTTGGGCGTGTTGACCGTGACCGGAACCATGAATTCACTGATGCCGCTCGAATTGCCCGAAGGCGCGCTGGTCATCACCGCCGCCGCGCCCTCCTGCTGCTGCCCAGACGATGTCGCCCCGGCGGTATCCACGGCGTAATAATAACTGTCGTCCGATTGCGATACGCCCGCGCCGATGTGGGTGAAATTACCCGACAGCATGGTGTTCATATGCTGGGCGTCCTGCCATGCGCCGGGGACTGAATCCCAAACGAGGGGACCGTAGGTGTTCAAAATATTTTCAGAGCGAAAGCCGCCCGCCGAAAGATCGCCTGCCAGCGGAAAGCCCAAAGACAATAATTGCTGCGTATAAGTCCCGCTTGGGCGGGCATGGGTGACGATTCCCGTCGCCGCCATGTAATCGGCTTGTGATTGGGCGGTCTGCATCAGGATCGGATGGACGGGCAATGGCGCGAGTCCGTTTGCGAGGCGCAGGCTGTTAACGGCATCTATCAACTGCGAGGCGGTGGTTATATTCACTTGCGGGCGGGCGGAGGCGGGACGAGGAAAAAGCGCCAGGATTGAAACGTAAATTGCAAAGACAGAAAACACAATGCGTAATTCGTGATGCGTAAAACGTGAAAGCAAGGCGCGAAAGGAAAGATGTAAAAACTTCATTTCAAGAGTTTTTTCAAGGCGAACAACAACGTATCCATATCTCGTTTTGTATTATAGCCCTGTACAGAGAGCCGGATTAATTTTTTCTCATTCCAATCAATGACCGGGATCTCAACGCGATGTTCGTTGTACAAACGCGCTTTGAGCGCGGCAAGGTCGGTATCCGCTGGCAGTGTGGCGACAATCATTTGGGCAAACCAAAGTTCCGGGTCCGAATGAAGCGGGGCGCAGCCGGTCAAATCGTGGATTCGCTTCCATGTCTCCACTGCCAGACGATGGCACGCGGCTCTCACCTCCGCCCAATCCTGATCCTGTTGAAATCGAATCGCAGTCGGGACGGTTAAGAACGCGGAGATGTCGCGCGTGCCCCACCATTCGTGATGGTCAATGAAAGTGGAATCGCCGGGCAGTTCAGGCTCATACCCCCATGAAACGACCAGAGGTTTGAGCAAATGCTGAACTTCAGGACGGGCATAAAGAAAGCCCGCGCCTTTGGGAGCGCAAAGCCATTTATGCAGGTTGCCGCCGTAAAAATCCGTGCCGAGGGAATCGAGATGCAATGGAATTTGTCCGGGCACGTGCGCGCCGTCTATGATGGTGATGATGTTCTTTTCTTTGGCATGTCGAATAATTTCTTCGATGGGAAAGATC
>DAOTXI010000315.1:0-4411 GCA_034435475.1 Anaerolineales bacterium | reverse complement strand
GATGTCGACTCTTCAGCCTCTCCCTGTAATTGAATTAACTGACTCTTCTGACATTCCAACGTCCGAGAAATCGCCTCAGACTCAAGACCAGCTTGTTGCTCGGTCTCCTGAGCTTCCCCTAGTCTGACGCGGGTTTCGCGCGCATCCGATTCGGCTTGCAACAGGTCACGTTGCGCTTCGGCATATTCATTCTACAAACGTTCCACCAAGTCATTCGACTCGGCAAGGCGAGAGACGAGTCCGCTCAAGGCGGATTCAAATTCTCGTTTTTGGCGTCCCCGGCTCAAGGTCGAGGAAGAGGCGGTTTTTCCAGCGATGACCAACCCGTCACCACGGAAGACTTCTCCGCGCAGAGTTACGGCGCGGGCGTGAGTCGGAAGGTCAGGTTGTAAGCGGCGAGCCGTGGCGCGGTCACGGACAATAAGAGTCTGACCGAGTGTGAGTCGAACAGCACTGCGAAGTTCTTCGGGCGCGTTGACAAGTTCGGAAGCAATGCCGAGAATATCGTCCGAAACCTCCGAGGTCTTAAAGACCTCGGAGGTTTGATTAACGGGCAACAACGCAGCTCTTCCGGCTTCATCAGACTCGAGCAATTGCAAAGCATTTTCTAATTCATCCGAATCGATCAGCACTGCATCGAGCGTGTCACCCAGTGCGGCGGCAATCGCAGTTTCAAGTTCAGCAGGCACATCAAGCGCAGAAGAAAGCGCACCGCGCGCGCCATTGAGGCGCGACTGACGCGCGGCATCAAGCAGGAAGCGCGCACCTTCGGCATAACCTGCTAATGATTGCTCCGACTGTTCGAGCACTTCGAGTTGTGCCTTCAAACGCGAATGTTCGGATTCTTCTTTGGTACGGCGTTCAAGCGCGGCGCGGCGTTCGCCATCGAGGCGATCCACTTCGGCGCGTTTGGCGAGGGCTTTATCTTCAGCGCGTTGCAGGGTTTCGGTAATGCCTTCGCGGGTCTTGCGGGCATATTCATATTGCGCTTTGGCTTTTTCAGTTTGCACTTCGGCATTGGCAATGGCACTTTGCGTTTGGGCGATCTTCTGGCTCTGCGCTTCAATGCGAGACTTGAGTTCATCGAGACGGGCGTTGTTCTCAGCGCGTTGCTGGGTCAACTCTTCAATGCGGTTGCGAATGGACTGAATTTGTTCTTCAATGCCAGAGCGTTCGGACTGACGAGTGGAGAGCGCGTTCTGTGCGTTTTCGTTTTGCGCTTTGGCTTCATCAAACTCGCTCTGCACACGCGCAACATCCGCTTCGGCGGCTTGATAACGCTCACGCGCCAAATGCAATTCGTTCATTGCATTTTCCTGGTCGGAAAGGATCGAAGCCTGTTGTGCGGTCAGCGAACGGCGACGTTCTTCGAGCACGGCGAGGTCACGGCTGAGGGATTCGCGTTGGGTGTGCAACTCGGCGGCTTTGCGGTGCCATTCATTTAAGTGGGCACGCAAACCCGAAAGCCTCTCACGGAAGTTGTTGTATTCGGCTTGTGCCTTCTCGTGATTTTCACGCGCCTCGACCAAACGTGCTTCCTGCATGCGCACGGATTCACGTGCGTCGGTCAGGTCACGCTGGGAGCGATGCCAGTGATAGCCATACCACTCGCGCAGGATCACTTTCAAGTCCGCTTGGGCGCGGGCAAATTCGATGGCGCGTTTTGCCTGCCGTTCCAAACTGCGGATACGCGGCTCAAGTTCGGACATGATGTCAAGCACGCGTTCAAGGTTGTGTTCAGTGTCGTTCAGGCGTTTCAGCGCATCATCACGGCGGGCGCGGTAGAGACCAACCCCAGCAGCTTCTTCAAAGAGTCGGCGGCGGTCATCGGCTTTGAGCGCGAGCGAGGCATCCACCAACCCCTGACCGAGAATGGTATACGTCCGCTCGCTCAAGCCAGCCTGGGCGAGCAATTCGTTCATCTCGCGCAAGCGGACTTGCTGGTTGTTGATAATATATTCGTTGTGACCGTCACGGTGAGCAACACGTCCCATTGAGACTTCGGTGAAGTCGAGCGGCAGCCACTGGTCGGTGTTGTCGAAGTTGATGGTGGCTTG
The DNA here is from genome assembly GCA_034435475.1 of Anaerolineales bacterium. Lineage (GTDB taxonomy): Bacteria > Chloroflexota > Anaerolineae > Anaerolineales > Villigracilaceae > Villigracilis. The sequence goes on along the minus strand of DAOTXI010000315.1, from coordinate 2,354 downwards.
CGCCATACCTGCGCGGGCGCGATGCTCAGAACCGGAGAAGATCATGTCTTCGGTCTTTTTGCCGCGCAACAGCGCATAAGACTGTTCACCCAGCACCCAGCGCAGCGAGTCGGCGATGTTCGACTTGCCCGAACCGTTCGGTCCGACGATGGCAGTCACGCCCGCGGCAAACTCAAAGGTTGTGCGCGAAGCGAAGGTTTTGTATCCTTGCAATTCGAGTGATTTTAGGCGAAGAGGCATGTGCGATTTACGATTTCAGATTTACGATTTTGGATTTTTGGTTAATGGTAATTGGAGATTGGAGATTTTTTAACTCACCTTACGCAGTTTATGTTTTTTAGTCAGGCTTTAAGCCCAATTTGACCGCGGACGACCGACTCAAGAGCAGGAACAGCGGTCTGCCGTCTGCGGTCGAAACACAAGGAAAGCGCAGACGCGCATAAGATGAGTTTTTAATTATCAATTACCAATCTCCAATTACCGCTCTTAGATTTTCTTCAACGCGTCCCTGGCGGCTTCGCGTTCGGCGGCGGCTTTGCTGGTGCCAGAGCCCCGCCCCATCACTACGCCGTTAACTTCCACTTCCACTTCGTAGGTTTTGGCGTGGTCGGGTCCGCTGGAGTTGACGACGCGGTAGACAAGTTTGCCCAGTTTTTCGGCTTGGACTCTCTCCTGGAATTCGCTTTTCGGGTCGTTGATCTCGTCGAGGACGGTTTCTTTGGATGGATCAATGAAGGGCAGGATGAATCTCCTTGCCTTCTCATAGTTCGCATCGAGAAAGATCGCGCCCAACAAGGCTTCAAAGGCAGAGCCGAGCACGCTGTCACGATGACTCCCGCCGGTGGTCTTTTCTCCGCGCCCAAGCCGCAGCGCCCTGCCGAGGTCAATCGTCCGGGCAAAGTTGGCGAGGCGGTCGTTCTGGACAAGATAGGCGCGAATCTTGGTCAGTATCCCTTCGGGTTGTTCGGGGAAATGACGATACGACCACTCCGCCACGATGAAGTCCAGCACGGCGTCGCCGAGATATTCGAGCCGCTCGTTATCCTCCGTCCCATCCAGATGCTCATTGGCGTAGGAACGGTGGGTCAGAGCCGCCGTCAGCAGGGAAAAGTTGGAAAAGGACAAACCCAGCCTCTCGTCCAGGCTGGAGGCGGTTTCCACTTCCCGCTTATTCGATTGTTGTGTCACGGGAACCTCCCGGAACTCCGGGAGCGATATCCACTTACCTCCTGAGTGAGGAGATGTCGTTCCATGAGTTCCTATTAAGATTTTAGCGAGCCGAATTGTAACCCGAATCTTTTTAGGAAGCGGTTTTTTAAGATAACGCAGCCCTGCGTAGAGCGCGTTCTCTAACGCGCATACAATTTGACGTTAGAGAACGTCAATTACGCCTAATTCCTGATAAAATCGGGCAGTTTCTCCAAAGGAGCTCATCATGAACGAAGTCAGCAATGAGACACGTTTTTTGCACGCGGTCGAAATGGGGTTGGGCGCGTGGCAATGGGGCGACCGGACCATATGGGGCTACCAACCGGGAAAATCCGACAAAGGCATACGCGACGCGTTCGATATCTCGCTGAACAAGGGAATTCGATTCGTTGATACAGCCGAACTTTACGGAAGCGGACGCTCGGAGCGATTCCTGGGGCAATTCATGAAAGAGACCGACCAGCCCGTATTGGTTGCGACAAAATATTTTCCCTGGCCCTGGCGGCTTACGAAAGGCTCGTTCCCACGCGCCCTGAAAGCCAGCCTCGAACGGCTCGGGGTGGACGCAGTTGATTTGTACCAGGTCCATTGGCCCTCGCCCATCCTCAGCCCCGAAACGCTGATGGACGGCATGGCGGAATGCGTCAAACAGGGTTTGACCCGCACCGTGGGCGTCTCGAACTTTTGGGAGAAGCGCATGTTGAGAGCCTACTCCACGCTCGCGCAGAAGGGAGTTCCGCTGGCGTCGAATCAATTGCCGTTCAGCCTGCTGAAACGCGGCGCGGAAAAGAACGGCATCCTCGCCCGCTGCAAGGAATTGGGAATCCGCGTCATTGCCTACTCCCCGCTCGAAAAAGGGTTGCTCACCGGCAAATATTCCACCGAGAACCCGCCTCCCGGTCTGCGCGCTGAAACGTATCGGGAGACCCTCCCTAAACTTCCGGCGGTCTTGCAAGCCCTGCGAGAGGTCGCACAGTCCCACGGAAAGACGATTGCGCAGGTGGCATTGAATTGGGTCATCTGCAAGGGAGCCATGCCCATCCCCGGCGCAAAGAATGCCGAACAAGCCGAAGAAAACGCGGGCGGAGCCGGTTGGCGCATGAGCGATGAAGAAGTTGCCAAATTAGATGAAGTCACCGAACAGT
>DAOTXI010000314.1:0-2591 GCA_034435475.1 Anaerolineales bacterium | reverse complement strand
AGGTGACCACTGCCCAGCATCAACTCAAAATCATATAACTTCTCGAACTTCGCTTTCGCTTCCGTCAACGGTTCGATGACAGTCTTGTTCGGGTCGTCAATCAACACCAAAATATGCGGAAATTCAAGCTGTGCGCCTTCGCGGATCTTGATGCGCGGAGGCAGGCGATCCACGATCGTCCCTTCGGTGGCGCGGATCAGGCTGGAGGAGCCTTTGTTGTAATCATAGCGTTCGAGGTCAAGGCACAGCATCACGCCTTTGCGAGTCTTGTCGTGCAGGGTTTGGCGTTCCACATATACAAAACCATCATGCGGCTGGAGGATGCCTTCATCCATATATTTCTTCATCGCCGCTTGAATATTCTTGATGCGTTCGTCACCGCCTTCGCCTTCAAGGTACACCTCAGGGAAGGTTAGGCGCAAGGTCGAAGGCGCATCGCCGACGATCTTTTCCACGTCGTTCCAATATCCGGCTCCGATGTGAACTGGTCACACGCAACGACCGCCCACTTCTGCGGGTCAATGCCGGGTTTGGGAAGATACACTTGGGGAATCTGAATACCAATATCGCTGATGATTTTCATATGATGTCTCCATTAAAGAATCCCGTCATTGCGAGGAGGGTGCTCTTCCCGACGAAGCAATCTCAGGTTGGCTCATGAGATTGCTTCGGGCAAAGAGCAAGAGCGCCCTCGCAATGACGGATGACGGGGTTATTTCTTCGCGAACGCGATCAACTTCTCAGCCACTTCCGCGCCGACGCGAGCTTGGGCTTCCTTCGTCGCTGCACCAATATGCGGGGATGCGATGACGTTATCGAGCTTGGCGAGTTTCCAGTCGGTGGGGGGCTCTTCGTCGAAGACGTCCAACGCGGCTCCTGCGACCTTTCCGCTGGTCAGCGCTTCGTAGAGTGCTTCTTCGTTGACGATTCCTCCGCGCGCGCAGTTGACGATGCGCACGCCATTCTTCATCTTGGCGAATTGTTCCTTGCCGATCATATTGCTGGATTCTTTGGTCTTGGGCAAATGCAGGCTGATGTAATCAGACTGGGCGAGCAATTCATCCAGTGAAACCAGTTTGACGCCAGCCATTTCTTTCACATACGGGTCGTAGGCGATGACGGTCATTTCCATGGCGAGGGCGCGTTTGGTCACTTCCTTGCCGATGTTGCCTATACCGATCAGCCCGAGAGTCTTGCCGCCGATCTCGTCGCCGTTGAAGCTTTTCTTGTCCCAGGTTTCGGCTTTCATGGTGGCGCTGGCTTTATACAGCGAGCGAGCCATCATCAGCATGTAGCCGATGGCGAGTTCTGCCACCGACTTGGAGTTGGCGAGGGGAGTATTCATGACCGCGATGCCTTTTTCCTTGGCATACTCATGGTCAATGGTATCGAGCCCGGCGCCGCCACGCACGATGACCTTGAGGTTGGGGCACACGTCAATGAGGTCTTTGCGGACCTTGGTGCGCGAACGCACGACCATGCCATCATAGTTGGGCAACTCAACCATGAGCTGTTCGGGTGTGATGTCGTCGCGGACGTCTACGGTCAGCCCGGCGGCGCGCATTTGTTCGATATATTCCTTTTCGGTTTTATCGCAGATAATGATTTTCATTTGGGTCTCCTGTGGGGTTTGCGGGGGTTGGCGTAAGAGAACGCCAACTACGCGTTTGAAAATTAAAAACAGGAACCAAACCGAATAAACGGCTTTGTTCCTGTTCGTGAAATCATGCTCGACACATCGGTCATTCTAACCATGGGGTATGCCCTTGTCAACGATGGAAGTCAGGTGGGAGAAGTGCTTATTGTTCTTGTGAATTTGTCTGACAAATACTATAATGAGTTAATTGGTTTTTCGCAATAGGAAATTTCCGAGGTTTACTAAGTAAATCGTCGAGTGTTTCTTTACAGATATTGACCGCCGACCATAGACCGCGGTCCGCCGTCGGCTTGTGGTGTTAAATTTCTTTGGCGTTCTACTTAGACTTATAGGTTTAAAAACCATTCAGAGTAGAAAAACTTCAATGGAACGGAATCAAATTCAAGTTTCAGAATGAGGCGCGTTTGTCATCCATATCAGGAGAAAAGGAGTTGAATCAATGTCCGATTTAAAACGAGTCCATAATTTCAATCCCGGTCCGGGCGTGCTGCCGTTGGAAGTGTTGCAAGAGGCGCAGGCGGAGTTGCTGAACTTCAAAGGCACAGGCATGTCGGTGATGGAGATCAGCCATCGTTCGAAGGAGTTCGAAGGGGTGATCCAGACCGCCGAAGCGGATTTGCGCGAACTACTGGGCATTCCGTCGAATTATAAGGTGATGTTTTTGCAGGGCGGCGCGACGCTGCAATTTGCGATGCTGCCGATGAACCTGCGCCCGGCGGGCGCTTCTGCCGATTATATTGTGACCGGTTCATGGAGCAAGACGGCGGTGAAAGAAGCCAAGAAACTTGGTGCGACCCGTGTTGCTGCCACGACCGAAGCGACGAATTTCAATAGCCTGCCCGAGAAATATGACTTTGACCCGAAGGCTGCCTATGCTCACTTCACGATGAATGAAACCATTCACGGCGTCGAGTTCTTCAAGGAGCCGATGGTT
>DAOTXI010000313.1:0-8160 GCA_034435475.1 Anaerolineales bacterium | reverse complement strand
AAGATAGCGCGTAGTACAGCAAAAAAAGCATACTTTTAGTTTATTGCTGGAGGCTCCCCATGTGGACTTATATCCTAAGGCGCTCTTTCCAGGCGCTTTTCACCCTTCTTATCATCACAGTACTTTGTTTTTTACTCACCCGTTTTTCGGGAGACCCCCTCGCGCAATATGCCGCCAATCCCCGAATGAGCGCTGCGGATAAAGAAGCGCTCAAAGAACGGCTCGGTCTGAATGACCCGCTCTACGTTCAATACTTGAAATGGCTTGGGCTGGCCATTCAGGGCGACCTGGGGAATTCCTTCTTTGCCCGCCAGCCCGTCAGCGAAAAGATCGGTCAGCGCCTGCCCAATACCCTGGTGATGATGCTTACCGCGGAAGAGATAACTGTTTCTTTTGCACACCTGCTTGGGATCATCTCGGCGGTAAAGCAGTTTTCCTTCTGGGATAATGGGATCACAACCTTCTCCTTCGTTGGTTTTTCCATTCCCATCTTTTTCAGCGCGCTGGGTTTGATGCTGATCTTTGCGGTTCAGTTCAAGGAATGGGGACTGCCCTACCTGCCAACCGGCGCCGCGGTTTGGGATAAATCGGACCCGGTCGAATACATCAGAAACCTGATCCTGCCGGTAACCGCTCTGGCATTCGTAAATACCGCCGGGTACTCGCGTTTTGTGCGCACCAGCATTCTCGAGGTGCTAGGCTTGGATTACGTTCGTACCGCCCGCGCCAAAGGGCTTACCAGCCGGGCTGTTCTCTTCAAACACGCGTTGCGAAATGCCGCCCTGCCCTTGGTGACCATCGTCGGGCTGGATATTCCCTTCCTGCTGGGCGGTGCTATTGTAACCGAATCGGTCTTCTCCTGGCCCGGCATGGGACGATTGTTCTGGGAATACGCCCAGCGCAGCGATTACCCGGTCGTGCTGGGTGTCCTTTTGATCATTTCAGTGGCTGTGGTCGTGCTGACGATCGTGACTGACGTCATTTACACCTATGTCGACCCGCGCATCCGCTTGGGTTAATGGAGTTGACACACAATGGCAACTGATATTGCTTCCCTCGATTCACAATCCATTACCCGCGAAGGCGTGACAGGAAAGATCCTGACGCCGGGTCAGTTGATCTGGCGCAGATTCCGCAAACACCGCATGGCTGTTGTCGGCATGATCGGTTTCAGCCTGCTGGTGTTATTCGTCATCGTCGGCTCCTTTTACATCAGCGAAGAGGAAGCCAACACGGTCGATTTGCAATCCCGCCTGAGTGCGCCCAATCAAACCTACATCATGGGCACAGACAGCACCGGGCGCGATATTTTCTCACGCATCATTCATGGCGGTCAGATCTCGCTGATCGTGGGCATTACAGCCGTCAGTATTTCCGTGACCCTGGGAACATTGATCGGCGGCGTGGCTGGGTTCTTCGGCGGCTGGGTGGACAACATCCTGATGCGTTTCACCGAAGCGATGCTTTCCATCCCGCAGTTGTTCCTGTTGATCGTGCTCGGTAAATTCATCGGCAGGGATATCGATACCGTCGTAATCTTCGGCAGGACCATCAGCGGCAGTGTCATGATCGTGATCTTCGTGATCGGTCTCACCTCCTGGATGGGGCTTTCGCGTATCGTGCGCGCCAATGTGCTTTCGCTCAAGGAAATGGACTATGTAGCCGTTTCCAAGTCCCTGGGTTCGAGCCAAATTCGCACCTTCTTCAAACACCTCATCCCAAACACGATGGGCGTCATCATCGTTGCCTCCACATTGGGGCTGGCAGGCGCGATCCTTTCGGAAGCCTATGTTTCGTTTCTAGGGCTTGGCATCCAGCCACCGACAGCTTCGTGGGGTAACATGCTCACCGCCGCGCAGACGTTCGTCCAACAAGGCTCGTGGTGGATGTGGGTGTTTCCCAGCATTTTCATTGTCCTCACCATCCTCTCCGTCAACCTGCTTGGCGACGGATTGCGCGACGCTTTCGATCCGCGCAGTGCAAGGCATTTGTAAAATCTGTTAGCATACTCTTAAACTCAACCCGCCTCGAATAAATTCGAGGCGGGTTTGTTTTTGTATAACCCCAAGCGGCTTTGGTGCATAAATCGAAAAAGTGGTGTAATCCGTCCATTGGAATGATATGGTTAGGCGACTTTGTAACTTTGCGGCATACCCAAGTGCGTCATCCGATTGAGAGCAGCGCAACGAACTACTGCCTGTGTGGTCTGTGTTTCAAGTAAACGAGCGGAGAGTTCGTTGCCGAAGATAGTTTTCAGGCGAAACATGGTAGTCTCGGCAAGTGAGCGGATATGATAACCAGATTTTTTCTTCCATTCTTTACGTCCGTGTTTGCGGATGGAGCGTAAATTCTCGTCGCGCTTGAGCCGCTGGGCTTTGGTGTTGCCATGTTTCCAAATACGCGCATTCTTGCGCGGTGGAATTAAGATGTCGGCTTTGGGCGAGTGTGCGTTCAGACCATTGTAGACCTTGCGTTTGTCATACGCGCCATCGGCAGCAAACTTGGCGACCTGCTGCTCGATTTGTTCCAACAACGCTTCCACCGCATCATCATCACTAACACTGTTCTCCGTCAAGAGCACGGCTTGGATTTCGCCGTCTTCGGGATTGGCGCCGACATGCAATTTGCGCCAGGTGCGCCGTTTCGAGACACCGTGCTGTCGTACTTTCCATTCGCCTTCACCATAGACTTTCAAGCCTGTACTATCCATGACGATGTTCAGGCTTTGACTGCTTTTCTTCGGCAAGTTCACCTTCAATTCCTTGCCGCGTTTAGATAAATTTGTGGGCTAAAAGTTATCTAGCATAAGACCCTAATACTTGTTTTCAAAAAAATCAAAGCGTATTCAAATAATTTTTTGATACACACCCTCAAGACAACATATCCATGCCAGAAGTTTCCAGCGATACGACAAGGCTTGAGAAATGAGAAAGGTCTGGAGCGAAGCCGAATCCAATGCCTTGAAGAAGATAGAGCCACATGGTCAGTCGAATATGAATTTCGTTGGGTTCTCGAAGAAGGTCGTCCACGCGATGCACTGGCGCGGGGTGAAGACGTACAAGCCGCCTTCATCCCATTGGGAATCTTCCGGCGAGTAGCCTTCCTCGGCATATTTTTTATAGGCTTGCACAAGTCGTTTTGCCAGGTCGGGACCCGGCTTGGGAGCCGGAGCGGATGCGCCTTCGAGGATGATTGCCTTCTGCCCATCTTCGAGATTGACCGTGACATTTGAATTCTCAGCGATATTCCGCGCATGACGCGTCTCAGGACTGCCGTCGTAATACAGGTTGCCGTCGAGATACACCGCCCAGCGCGGAACAACGTGCGGACGTCCATCCGGGCGTACAGAGCACATCCAATAATGTTTAGATTCGGTCAACCGCTTCTCGATATACTCCCAATCCACTTCGCTCGCCGGGTTATCTGCATAACCTTTTGGCAGTTTTGGGCGTGTAACTTTTGCGATTCCCTTCATCTCATCGTCTCACTTCCCCAACGCCTGCTTTACCGCTGCGTATACATCCACCACGCCAAAACCGTACGCATTGGCAGGGTCATCGCTGAAACAGCCAATCGTCGCGCCGGTATAGGGCTGGGCTGTTTCTGCAATAAGTTGCTCGGTCGCGTCAATATCGCCAATCAATTCCGGCTGGGCAGACCAGTTCAACGCCACCACCCCAACCACATGCGGACCCGCCATCGAAGTGCCGCTGTTCGAGCCGTATGAATTTTCGGGTAGGGAGGAGAAAACGTCCACGCCCGGAGCGACAATATCCGGCTTGACTCGCCCGGAACCGTCCAGCGTCACCGGTCCGCGGCTGCTGAAATCGGCGAGGTCCCCGGACGAATTTATCGCACCAACCGAAAAGACCGAGTCATACAACGAAAGCGGGGCATATACCGTTTCGCAATTCGGTCCGTCATTGCCAGTGGAAACAACGACGAAGATTCCCGCATGGCGCAGGTTATCCGTCGCATACAATAATGCGTTCGGGTCACAGCCTTCGATCTCCGGGCATCCCCACGAATTATTCATCACATGCGCGGCTTTGGTCGGGTCGCCATCCGTGAACGGATCGCCGCCGATCGGGAAGGGCGCAAGCATAAACTGCATACAATCGAGATATAACGCCGGGTTGGCAAGGTTGCGGTCGAGGTTCACGCAGCCGATCCATTGCGCTTCGGGAGCCACGCCAATGCCGCCGCTGCCGAGGATCGAACCCATCGTATGCGTGCCGTGTCCGCCTTCATCGTTCGGTGAAGATGTGCCGTCCCACGGGTCGAACCAGTTGTAATCGTCACTGCCGTTGTAGCCACGATATTGCTCGTCAATCGCGGGGTGATTCCCATCCACACCCGAATCGGATTGCCCAACAACGATCCCCTCGCCGCGCGCATCGAACTCATCCCATACTTTATCCGCGCCGATCAACGAAATATTCCACCCAATATAATCTTCGGGCGGAGCCGACTCAAAACCCGGCGCAGGAAAATCTTCGGGAGCGGCACGCAGGCGCGGGCTGGGAATGACCCGGTCCACTTCGGGTCGGGTCAACAGGAAGAGCCGCACCAAAGTCCCACCCTGAACCTCCATCGAATTTTGCAAATAGTATGGCGTATATTCCACGCCCGCCGTATCAAAGGCGCTTCGCAAACCCGCCTGTTCGATGTTCGCCGTTTTGACAAGCGTTTCATATGCCGCCGTCCGCCGCGCATCGAGGTCTGTCATCGAGTCCTGGTCTGAAAGGGCTGCCTGATTCTTGAGGATGACAAACAAACGGTCGCCATAATTTTCGGGGTTGCCAAAGAGGAAGAAGACAGCAATCAGGCTGATCCACGCGAGAGCCGCTCCCGTCCATCCGATGACGCGCTTCACTCCCCCGCCCGAGCCTGACCCTGCAACATGAAACAGAATCAACCCGACGACGCTCACTCCCCAGCCGATGAGCAGCCCGATGCCAACAGCATTGAAAGCCAACCCCGCAATATCGCCGAGGACGATGGTCAATTCGGTGGGGTCGAAAAACGCCAGCCCCGCAAACGCCAGCAGACCGCTTGCAAGAGCAGCGGATGCGCGCGAAGGGAAGGTGGACGCGACCGCGCAGCCGAATGCCGGGATCAATGCAACGAGGATCAACTCGCTGCCATCGTACCCAAATGCCGAAGCGAGCAATGCCAGCAACGCGCCCGTGCCGATGCCGTTGAGGAAAACATTCTCCGCATCGTCCATCAATGCCGAGGCGAGCAAGCCAAACGATAAACCCGCGAGTAAGTTCAAGAACGTATCGCCGAACGAACCGAGCGAGCCATAAACCGCCAGAGGATAAATCCCCAATGCCGCGATCAATAAACCGAATGGCGCAGATTGCGGAAGCCAGTCTAATTTGCTGTTACGGAAACGAAAACCAAAAAAAGCGGCTGTAAGCGCAAAGAGGATTTGCAGGAGCGAGCCGGTCTGGTCATTGTTTGCGCCGAGAAAACGCATTGCCAATGCCGGGAACCCGAACAAGGATGCGGCGAACAACCCCGAATACCAACCCTTGAAGCTGTCATCATTTGTGAAACGCCACAGCAAACCGAAAAGCAGACTCATCAAGATTGCCTGCGCGGCAAGACCGATGACATCCGCCCAGCCAAGTTGTTGCAGGCTCGAAGACGCAATTGCGCTCTGCCCCACCGACCAGACGATGAAGTGGTAGATCAACGAACACAACGGCAGGGGCAGCGCGGCGATCAGAAACAAAGCCAATGCGCCGTTGCTGCGAGGTTTCATTTCTAAAATCGGCGTGTTATCAACAGGTTCATTCATGGGAGTCTCCTGAAAGTCGTCATGCATAATTCGGATGCGTGATTGTCAAGGCTTACGCATTACACATCATGGATCTTTCCTTTATTCCGCCCCGCCCTCGATGCCTGCCTGCACTTCCTCCAATTCCCTGTGCGGACGGACGTTGAAGACCTTGAATCCCCACTGCACCGACGGACCGATCAATAACGCATAGATCACTGTACCAACGCCGACCGGTCCATCCAACAACCAGCCGATGAAGACGACCGTGATCTCGATGACCGCCCTCGCCACGCGGATGCTGACGCCCGTGGTGCGCTTGATCGCCAGCATCAAACTGTCACGCGGACCCGCGCCCGCATCCACGCCGATGTAAATGGCGCTGCCAAGTCCCATCAACACAATGGCAGCCAACAACATGGTTAGTTGCAGCCAGAAATTTTCAGTAACCGGGGGCACGAAGGTATTCCACAGGTCAATCCACGGACCGATGGAGAGGATATTGGCAAGAGTCCCCCAACCCAACCTCTCGCGCATCGCCACCGCGCTGATGAGGACGATAAACCCCATGATGACAGTCATGGTACCGACGGTAATTCCGAATTTATATGCCAGCGCCGCTTCCAACACCACCCAGGCGCTCGTGCCGAGGTTGCCGCGAATCATCATCGAGATCGCCAGCCCAAACAGGGCAAAACCGATTTGAATGATTGCAAAATCGCGGGGAAAGGTCTTCCAACGAACGGGCTTGATCATGATGCTCCTTTGAAGGCATCATGATACCATGCCGCCGAAAAGACAATTTTTCGAACCCGTTTCCAATGGTGTTACCCCGCTGAATAAATGACTGCGTGATTCCGCCCCGCCTGCTTGGCGGTGTACAGGGCTTTGTCTGCCCGGCTGATGATAACTTCGATGGATTGGTCCGTGTCAGGGATGATCTCGGCTATACCCAGGCTGATCGTCGCGGACAGAAATATGCCATCTACATCGATATCGGATGTCTCGACCTCTTTGCGAATCCGTTCCGCGATCATGAATGCCTGTTCGGCATTCGTCTCGGGCATGAGGACGATAAACTCATCGCCGCCGTAACGCGCCAGAATGTCCACCTCCCGCACCTGCGACTTTGCCGCCTGCGAGATTTTAACGAGCGTATCGTCCCCAAATGCGTGTCCAAAGGTATCGTTCGCCTTCTTGAAACCATCCACATCAAAGAGGATGAGCGCCAGCGGACGTTGGTACCGAAGGCTGCCATTGAATTCCCTCGCCGCCAGTTCGAAGAAATGACGCCGGTTGAACAACCCGGTCAGGGCGTCGGTGCGAGCCAGCACTTGTTCATGCGCGAACATTTGCTGAAGTTCCTTGTGCGCCGCCTGCAGGGACCGGTTCGCGTGGCGGAGTTCATCCTCCGCCTGTTTGCGCTTTGTAATGTCGTCGCATATCACCAGCACCACCAACTGTCCCTGAATATCGCGGACGGCGCAGGCAGATTCCCGTACCCATCGCACCCTGCCGCTTTTATCAATCTTGCGCGCCTCGATCTGAATCGTCCTTTCCGGATTCTCCAGGCAGGACTCGATCTGCAAACGAACACCTTCCCTGTCATCGGGATGGAAAATACTGATAATGGGCTGACCGATAAGTTCCTCCGGAGAGAAACCCGATTGAGTGACCCCATGTTTATTGACAGACAGGGTCATCCCCTTCTCGTCTGCGGTGAAATACATTGACGGGTTATCTTCATACAGGATGCGGTACATCTCCTCGCTGGCGCGAAGCGCGTCATCCGAATGTTGTCTGGAAATCGCAAAGGCAACATGCCGGGCAATGGTCTGGGCAAGCTGTACCTCCCCCTCATGATAGGCATGCGTTTCATTGTAGTAGATCATGAATTTGCCAAGCAGTTTCCCCTGATAGACAATCGGGATGAAACCCAGGGACCCGATCCCTTCCGCTTCGAACGCCGGGACAAGATGCGACAAGCCGGGGTCGGTCCGGGCATCCGGCACAAGGACCGGTTGGGGGTCCGGGTCATCCGCTTTCCACGGGCAATGGCCTTCGGCGATTTTCCGGTAAGCCTCAGAAAGCCCCCGCCAAGATTTGAAACGCATCACGCCATCCTGATCGAATAGCAGAACAGCCGCGCGGTCCACGGCAAGGGCGCTTTGCAGGCTGTCCAGCGCCGTGTTGAAAACCTCATCCAGGGCGGATGACTGCTCCAGGGCGGCTGTCATTTGATATAACGTTCTTAAATTATTGAACTGTTGTCGAAGCGCCTGCTCCGCCTGTTTCTTCTCTGTAACATCGTGGGCAATACTCCCCAGCCGCCAGCCTTTTTCGGTGCGTGCCGAAAACTTGCGCAACTGGAC
>DAOTXI010000312.1:0-5754 GCA_034435475.1 Anaerolineales bacterium | reverse complement strand
TCATGGATTATCTCGCGCCGTATCTTTCCGCCTATAAAATTGATTTGAAATGCATGAGCGATAAGAACTATCGCAAACTCGGCGGGACGCTGCAAAACACGTTGGATGGCATCAAACGCGCAAGAGAGCATGGTTTATGGGTGGAAGTGGTTACGCTTGTGATTCCCGGCTTCAATGATTCAAATGAAGAACTCTGGGATGCGGCGCGGTTTCTTGCCGAAGTTTCAACGGATATTCCCTGGCATGTGACGGCTTTTCATAAAGACTACAAGATGATCGAGCCGGATAACACCGATGCAAAGACCCTCATCCGCGCGGCGGAGATCGGGCGCGAGGCGGGGCTGAAATTCGTCTACGCGGGAAATTTGCCAGGCACGGTTGGGGAGTATGAAGATACCCAATGTTCACGGTGCAGTTACCGGCTGGTGAAGAGGCGGGGGTATGTCATCCTGGAGAATCGAATCACCTCCGAAGGAAAATGCCCGAAGTGCGGAGAAGCCATTCCCGGCTTGTGGGTATAATCCCGCTCATGATTCTCATCACCGGCGCGACCGGATTCGTGGGACGCGCCCTTGTCCGTCAGTTGTCATCCATCGGGTATCCGTTACGAGCGCTCATCCGCCCTTCGGCAAAATCTCCGCGCCTGCCCAAGGGCGTGCCTGTGGAAGTTGCCGTGGTCTCGCTCGCCGATACGCGCGGTCTGCGCGCCGCCATGCGCGATGTGGAGACCATCTTCCACCTTGCCAGCGCGGAGAATCAAGGCGCGCGCGGCAGCCTGCTGCAAACCGATATCGAAGGGACGCAGAACCTTGTGGATGCCGCCGCGGATGCAGGTGTGGACCGCATCGTTTACCTCAGCCACCTTGGGTCGGCGCGCGCTTCGGGTTACCCGGCATTCAAGGCGAAGGGCATCGCTGAGGAAAGCATTCGCGCGGGGAAGTCTCCGTATACCATCATCCGCACTTCGCTGGTATATGGACCCGAAGATCATTTCACGAATAATATTTCGCGGCTGGTGCGAAACTCTGTCGGCATTTTTCCCATTCCCACCGGCGGGCGGGTCGTTGTCCAACCGGTGTGGGTTGAAGACCTTGTCACCTGCATGATCTGGGCGCTGCAAAACGAAAGCACGGTCAACCAGGTCTACGAGATCGGCGGGAACGAATTTTTTACGCTTCAACAGGTCATCGAGATCGTCATGGAGGTCACGCGCAGACGGCGCTTCCTTGTGCCAATGTCGCCGATCACGTTGAGGGCTATAACGGTTTTTCTCGAAGGGGTATTGCCCGGTTTTCCCATCTCTTCCTTCTTCCTCGATTATTTCGCCGTCAACCGCACAACCGCCGTTGATTCCATGCCGCGTTATTTTGGTCTGATGCCCGCGCGGTTTTCCTATCGCCTCGATTATCTCAAACGCAAACGCTGGTATGAACGCCTGTGGGGCGCGATCACCAACCGGCAGCCTCCGCAAAGGACGAATTGATATGTCGCTTCCGAATATCCGCCTGCTCGATACGCCAGAAGACCTGCATCTCGTGGAGGAACTTCAACGCGTGGTCTGGCCCGGCTCCGAAACAGATGTTGTGCCGATGCATATGATGATCACCATCGTCCATAATGGCGGTCTGGTGCTGGGCGCGTTCGAAGAGGAAAAGATCATCGGCTTTGTCTTCGGCTTCCCCGGTTTGGAGGAAACCCCCGACGTGCCGCGCGCCAAACATTGCTCGCATCAAATGGGCATCCATCCCGATTATCGAGACAGCGGCATCGGCTTCACGCTCAAACGAGCGCAATGGCAGATGGTGCGCCATCAGGGACTCGACCACATCACGTGGACGTATGATCCATTGCTCAGCCGCAATGCGCGTCTCAACATCTCGAAACTTGGCGCGGTGTGCAGTACCTATCGTCGCTCCGAGTATGGCGAGATGCGCGACGGACTCAACGCCGGTCTGCCCTCCGACCGCTTCCAGGTGGATTGGTGGATCAACTCGCGCCGGGTGGATAAACGACTCAGCAAGAATCCGCGCCCCACGCTGACGATGGAACACGTCGCCCGCAGCGGACTCCGCGCCTTTTACCCGGCTCAATTCTCCGCCGCAGGGTTGCTTGCCCCGCCCGAGCATGTCCCTCCCTTTGAGGATCGCATCCTGCTCGCGGAAATTCCGCATGACTTCATGGCGCTCAAGGCAAAGGATTACGCCCTCGCCCGCGACTGGCGTTTCTTCATCCGCGAACTTTTCGAGACCGCCTTTGCAAAGGGATACATTGTCACTGATTTTGTATTCGATAAAACCGAAGGCAATCTGCGCGGACTGTATGTGCTGACCCACGGGGAGAGTACGCTGGATGAGTTTGAGTGATACAAAAGTTCGGTGTGGGGCTTAGCCCAGACCGAACCGTTGTTAACGCATGAGACGCCCTTGCGGGCGTCCCAGCGGTTGGATGGGGGAAGAGGATTTCGAGAAACCTTATCGCATGGACAAGGACTATCTCCGTACAGATGGATTGTTTTCGCGCTCGCTCATGGCCGCCATACCGACAGGATGATATGTCGGTTCGGGGCGGGACGCGCCGTAGGAAGGCATGGGCGCGGGGCGCGGCTGCGGAATTGGGCGGGGATAATTCACGGCGGGAGGATTAACCTCCTGTCGTTGGACCGGTTGAACGGTCCGGTTTGGATGCGCGGGGTAGGATGAGGCGGGGGCGTTGCGGTAGGATGCGTTCCGGTCGTAGATATCCGCAAGTGTGAAGAGGCGTTCGCCCGCTACTGAGAAGGTACCGATCAACAGCACGCGGATCAGCCAGACCATACATGCCACAACGATGGGGACGATCTTTGTCATGGCTTCCTGCCCGACCAGCGCGCCTCCGAGCGCGTTGTGGTTGTGGATGGCAACAGAGACGCCCCACCAGGTAAGCATGGCGTTGAACGCCGCCGCAAGAAGCCAGGCGCCGAAGAGATACCAGACCTCGGCGGGTTCGTCGCGCCCCTGTTCGGGGGTGAAGATGCGGGCGATCCCGGCAAAGTCAATGCCGCAGAAGGCGAATGCCAGCACCGAAGACCAATACATGCCCGCGAATTTCAGATCGCCGAGCACGTCGCGCAATGCGAAGGAAGTAGTGCCGAAGTTGAAGACCTCGAACGCCAGCAGGGCGCACAGGATCATGCCGCCAAAGATCGCGCCGCGACGCAGCGAGATGTTTTTCAGCAGGGGGGTCATGTTGATTTGGAAGGAACGGTTCATGGGAAAACTCCTTGATTGAACCACAAAAGCGGACAAATCTTTCTGCGGTTAAATATAGAACACTTGTTCTATATTGTCAAGTTAAAGTTTTGTTGCAGGAAGGTTGCGTTATTCATCCCCCATCAAACAGACTGCCGAAGTCTTCACGACTTCGGCAGTCTGCGGTTCTCAGTCGCGGCTTCGTCCGCTGACGAGCGAGACATAATACAGCAATTGCAGGATCGCCGTGACAAGCCCCGCCACGTAGGTCAATGCCGCGGCGTTGAGGACGTTGCTCACGCCGCGCATCTCGGCTTCAGTTTGGATGATGCCGCTTTCGGCGAGCATCCTCTTCGCGCGGGCGGAGGCGTCGAATTCCACGGGCAGGGTGACGAGGGCGAAGAATGCGCCGCCGGAGAATACCAACACGCCAAGCCACGCGACCTGGGTCATTTGCAGGAACAGACCGACCAGGATCAAAATCCAGCCGAGGTAGGAGCCGATGTTCACCATCGGCACGAGCGTGCCGCGGAACTTGAGAGGGAAATATTCCTCGGCATCCTGCTGGGCGTGACCAAGTTCGTGCGCGGCAATCGCCAGCGCGGCGACAGAGGCGCTGTTGGCGACACCCTGCGAGAGAAAGACGGTCTTGTTGCGCGGATCGTAGTGGTCGGTCATCTCGCCGGGCGTGCCTTGAATCTGCAAGCCGTGAAGTCCGCTCGAGGCGATCAGGCGGCGGGTGGCCTCGTAGCCGGTGAAGCGGCTGCCAGCCGCCACACGGCTCCATTTGTTATATGCCGCCCGCACATACCATGATGTGATCGCCATCAGGATGAAAGCGGGGATCATGAAGATCATATATGTGGGGTCGAAGAAGTACATGTTCTATCCTTTCTTTAGTTGGTGTTATGTCGTAGGGGCGACCCGTCCAAATCCAACGCGAACTGGTTGCGGAAGAGAGGGTCGCCCTGTGACGGCGATCTACCCTGCCAGCAAGGGCGACCCTTTTTTGTGTTCCAAGGTGTTCTCAAACCTGGACGGGTCGCCCTTACAAAGGGTTATTGTCCGATCATCTCCAACAGAATTTTCACCGCTTCATCCAATTGCGGGTCTTTATCCGCCTTGCGGTCTTCTTCGGTGAGTTCCACCGGGTAGTCAGGAGTCAACCCAATCTCATGGATTGTGTTTTCATTCGGGGTCAGCCATTTGGCGATGGTGACGCGCACCGCGCCGTTTTCTCCGCTCAGGGGAATCCAATTCTGCACCGAGCCTTTGCCATAGGAGACGGTCCCAAGCAGTTTCGCGCGACCTGAATCCTGCAACGCGCCCGCCACGATCTCAGAGGCGGATGCCGAGCCTTCATTGATAAGCACAATCATCGGGATCGCCGGGTCGGTTGCAACGCCGCCAGGGATGACCTCATAGGTTGTGCGGGTTCCATCGCCATATTGTTCGTAGAGGACAACGCCTTCGCCGATGAATTGCGAGGTCACTTCGACGGAGGTTTGCAGGTAGCCGCCGCCATTGTTGCGCAGGTCGAGGATGATGGCTTTCGGGTTTTGCGGCATCAATTCAGCCAGCGCGGCATTCAACTCGGGCATGGTGTTGGGACCGAAGGTTGTCACTGTAAGGTAGGCGATATCCCCTTCGAGCATTTCACCTTCCGCCGAGGCAATCACGATACGCGCGCGGACGATGGAAAATTCGAGCGGGGCATCCTCACCTTCGCGCAGGATGGTCAGCACAACCGTCGTCCCGGCAGGACCCAGCACCCGGCGGCGCGCGAGTTCCGCATCAATGCCGGTCATATCTTCGCCGTCTATGCCGATGATCTTGTCGCCGGGCAGTAACCCCGCTTCTTCGGCGGGCGAGCCGGGGATTGGGCTGGTGATGGTCAGGTAATCTGCTGTCGTATCCACATACGCGCCGATGCCCTCATAGGAACCTTCGAGGCTTTCGTTGGCCTGTTTGTATTCCTCCGGGTCCATGTAGGTGGAATGCTGGTCGCCAAGCGCCTGCATCATGCCATTGATCGCGCCGCGCAT
Organism: Anaerolineales bacterium; assembly: GCA_034435475.1. GTDB lineage: Bacteria > Chloroflexota > Anaerolineae > Anaerolineales > Villigracilaceae > Villigracilis. The sequence continues at coordinate 482 of DAOTXI010000312.1, read as the reverse complement.
CAGGGCGACATCGTCCACGGGCTGGTCTACGAAGTTTTCATGGACGAGATTCCACGCCTCCCAAAACGGGGCGAAGAGGGTCTGCAATTCTTCCGGCGTTGCGGATTGTTGATCTGGAGCGGGCGTAAATTCCTCAAGGGAGGGTTCGGGAGTCTGACCGACTCCGGGTATGGGAAGGCTGCCGTAAGGCAGAAGATGCCCGCTGACAAAGCCACCGGCAAACGAGCCAAGCCCCACAACAAGAACAGCCAGGGCAAGCAGTACCGTCTTTAAAGTTTTATTCACAAATGCCTCCAATATCTGGTATTAATTTTATATTCTAACCTTACGCATTGTCATGCTGAGCGAAGCGAAGCATCTCTACGACTGAAACAGAGACCCTTCGCTGGCGCTCAGGGTGACATGCTGTAAGGAAATTCAAGTTAGGCTGAATAATCCAGTAAAGGGAATTGAGGATGAGTAAAACAATAGTGATCGATGGA
>DAOTXI010000311.1:0-2095 GCA_034435475.1 Anaerolineales bacterium | reverse complement strand
TATTCCGCGCCGGTGTCTTCGGTGATTGGGAGCGCGTCCATATCGAACCGGAGCAGGATCGTTGGTCCCGGTTTTTCTCCTTCAAGGAAGCCGACCACGCCGGTCTTGCCGACGCCTTTGGTGACTTCGATGCCAAGGCTTTCGAGTTCTTTTGCGACAATACCCCCCGTGCGGATTTCGTTATAGCCCAACTCAGGGTGCGTGTGAAAGTCGCGCCGCATGGCTTGGGTGTAGGGAAAGAGGTCTTGCGCTTGTTTGAGGAAGGGGTTCATGGGGGCTCCGTGGGGTTGAATATGAAAGGTTGAAAGTTGAGATTGTAACCTTCAATCTTTCACTTATAACTTTCTTTATCCATACTTCACCACCCTAAACTTTTCTTCGTATCTCGGATTTTCATCTGTGCTGTCTTCGGTTCGGCGAGACTTCATCCGTTCGATGAGTTTTTCCACATCCTGCACCTGGGATTTGTGCTTGAGGATTCCCTGAAGTTTGGTCTCCCATGTCTCGGTTACATCAATGGTGGTGTTGGGCTGGTTGGTCAGCGAGCACCAGACTTCCTTTGGCATGTGCGGCTCGAAGCCCTGTGCAAGCAGGTCGGGGAAGTAGGCTGGGTTTCCGGCGGCGGGGAAGACTGCGTCGAGGACGACCTGTCCGCAGGCGCGATGATCGGGGTGGTTGATTCCGTACAGGGCGAAGAGGTTTTGCGGATCGCAGGTGACCAGAATATCCGTCTTGTGTGGGCGGATTTCGCGGACAACGTCGCGGCGGATATTTAGGTCTGTGATCAGGTATCCATCCGGCAGGTCCATGAAAAGAGGCGGCTCGGCTCCGATCACCTTTGCCGCTTCGGCTTGTTCCCCATGTCGAATCCCGCACAATTTTTCGGGAGTCATTTCCGGTTGGGTGGTGGGGTTGAAGCCTTTGTCGCCGCAAGTCAAAAGCAGATACTGAATGCTGTGACCTTCGCGCGCCCATGTTGCAAGCGTACCGCCGCAAAAAAATTCCGGATCATCGGGATGAGCCAGAATGACAAGGATTTTCTTCGTTTCGTTCCAGGTGGGTTCTGTCATATCTTGCGAATTACGGATTACGGATTACGCATTATGTAATTCGTAATCCGTAAGGTTAATTTTTTCTCGCCTTTGCCTTGCCGCAATTGCATCCGCCGCCTTCGTGACGGTCGCATGGCGCTTCGGATTTTCGGCGCAGGGCTTCGAGTTCATCCCAGGGTTGAACTTCTTCACGCAGGAAGGTATGGTGCTGCGGGCGTTCGCCTTCGACTTCGATCAGCACGGTGACCTTGTCGCTCATCGGCATCACGTCAATGACCTTGCCTTCGCCCTTCGGGGTCACGACTCGTTTGTTGCGCTTGGGCAATGTCTTGCGGGCTTCGACATATTGCTCGTATTCGTAAATGAGGCAGCAGCGCAAACGTCCGCACATGCCGGTGATTTCGTCGGGGGTCAGGGAGATGCCCTGTTCCTTTGCCATCTTGATGGAGATGGGGGAGAACTCGGTCAGGAATTTGGAGCAGCAGCGGGTTTCGATTCCGCACGCGCCCATGCCGCCGATGAGTTTCGCCACGTCGCGCGGACCGATCTGACGCATTTCGATATGCGTATTCGGATATTTGTCCGACATATCCTTGCGCAGGGATTTGAGGTCCACCTTTTCCTCCTGCTCGGTGCTGAAGAGGAAGGCGAGGCGGGTTCCGTCATAGTTGTATTCGGCGGCGACGATCTTGATTGTATCGAGCAGACCGATCTCAGAGGCGCGGGCGCGGCAGTTGATCATGGCTTCGGTCTGTTTGTTGCGCCAGGATTGTTGAAGCAACAGGTCGCGCGGGGTGGCGCGGCGTTCAACGGATTTCCAACCGCCTTCGGGCTTGGGGGGCGTTTCCTCCATGAGTTGCACAACTTCGCCAAGATGTCTTCCGCGCGAGGTGTCTACAATGACGAATTCGCCGGGTTGAAGGTCGGGCAGGGACGAGGAATCGAAGTGGTAGATTTTGCCGATTTTGCCAAACCGCACACCGATAATGTTTTTCATGTCTGTTTGCATGGCAGGGATTATACCTGAGGGGGGAGGATGGGGG
>DAOTXI010000310.1:0-1763 GCA_034435475.1 Anaerolineales bacterium | reverse complement strand
GGCATGGATGGTCAGCCCGCCGCGCAGGTACACGCCGCCATTAAAAAGGTTGTTGGGCGCAGGGCTGCCGGGCGGGGGATAAAACTCGGGGTAGGCTTGTACTTCTTTATAAACAGCAGTTACCCATTCATTGAGACCTTCTTTGCCGCGATCATATTCAACCCATAGGGCTTCGCCATAAGTGGCAAACCCTTCGTTGAGCCATATGTCGCTCCAATCGGCAACGCTGACCGAGTCGCCAAACCATTGGTGGGCGAGTTCATGCGCGACCACTGCCTCGGAGCCTTCGATATCGCTCGGGTCCACCATGTCTATGCCGAAAATGGAGAGGGTTTGGTTTTCGAGCGCGGCGCCGAACTCAACATCCATAACCAACGCGCCGTACACTTCAAAAGGATATTCTCCAAACAGTTCGCTGAAGTAGTCGAGCATTTCGCCCTGACGCGCAAAGGGTTCGTTGATATTTTCAGGCAGGCTGGCGGCGTAATAATTGCGAATGGGAATGCCGCCATCCGATTCCATCGCTTCGGTGTTGAAGTCGTTGATGTTGACGGTGGTAAGGTAACTTGCCATTGGGTCGCGGATGGTAAAAGTGTAGGTGGTTGTATCACCATTATCAGTTGTCTCTTCAAGCACGCCATTTGCAGCCACTTCATACGGTTTTGGTGCGGTGACGATGATGGTGTAGATCGCCTTGTCCAGCGGGTGATCATTGACCGGATAGAAACTCGCCGAGCCGTCGGGCTCACTTAAGACAAAGATGCCGCCATCGTAGGCGATCCAACCGGTGGGGAAGGGTAAGGCTTGCGAAACCATTGGCGTGGGAACGCCTTGATAAGAGACAAAAATTGTAAAGGCTTCATCTTTTGATAAAGATTGAGCGGGGATGACGGTTAACTCCTGACCGTTTCTTTCAAATTCAGCCGCCTCCTCATTGACCGTGAGGCTGGTGATCTCGAACCCGGCAAAATCCAGGTTGAAGCGGCTCAAGTCCTGCGTGGCGACGGCTTCGATGGCGGTCGTCGCTTCGAGCTCGCTTGTGTCAACATCGATAATGGTGATGTCAAGTGTATATGTGAGTGTGTTGTATCCGCCGTTGCCAAATTCGGGGTAAAGCGAATCGCCCATGCCATCAGCCCCGGCGAGTGGGTCTGCGGGCAGGTCTGTGGCGGCTTCGGTAGGTTCTTCAGTTGCTTGCTCGGTGGGCGTTAAGGTTGGGCTGTCCGTTGCCGTGGGCGGGGTCTGCGTAAGTGCAGCTGACTGACAGGCAAGCATAAATAATAGTGCAAAAGAAATAATCAAATACTGTTTCTTCATTTTCACTCCGGTTTACTTATCACTCATTATTCATCACTGGTTACTCACCGCCTTCCCTCCCACTCGAGCATGAATTGGTCTAAAAACCTCACCATCACCTCATGCCGTTCTTCGGCAATGCGTCTGGCGGTTTGGGTATTCATCATGTCTTTGAGCAGGAGAAGTTTTTCGTAAAAGTGATTGATGGTGGCGCTTTTGCTGTTTTTGTATTCTTCAAAGCTGGCGTGCATCTGTGGAGGCGAATTGGGGTCGTACATGGGGCGGTTCTTGTAGCCGCCATAGGCGAAGGCGCGCCCGATGCCGATGGCGCCGATCGCGTCGAGCCGATCTGCATCCTGGACGATGAAGCCTTCGAGCGAGTCCATTTTATTTTCGACGCCAGCGCCTTTGTAGGAGATGTGCATGATGATGCGGCACACGCGTTCGGCGATGGCTGAATCTACATG
>DAOTXI010000309.1:0-4054 GCA_034435475.1 Anaerolineales bacterium | reverse complement strand
TAAATCCCCAGCGGAGTGTAACTGCCCGCAAAGCCGGGGAAGACCGACTCAATATCGGCGTTGCCCATGCGTTTGGCGAGCAGTTCGCTCAAGACCGAGCGGTAATCGGTGGTGATGGCGAGATCGGCATGGTCGTAGAGTTGGTCGTTGTGCAAGCCGGGGAAGGAGCCGAAGACCTGTCCGCCGTTGACACTGCCGCCCAGGGTGAGCATGACGCTGCCGTGACCGTGATCGGTGCCATAGGATTCGTTCTGCACCAGCCGCCGCCCAAATTCGCTGATGACGACGACGGATAATTTGTCGGTGTAGCCTGAGTCGAGGTCGAGGTAAAAATTTGCCAGTCCAGAAGCGAGGCTGTTCAACAAATCAGCCATGTAGCCGCCGTTGCGGTCATTCTGGTATTCGTGCGTATCCCAGCCGCCAAAGTCCACCGCGGCAACGCGCAGACCGGCGTCCAGCTTAATCATCTGCGCCACGGTTTTCAATTGACGACCAAAATCATCATCGTTGTAATACGCGCCATTCGATGGTTGGTACCCGGCGCTGGCTAACGGGCTGACGATGTCGAGCGCTTCCAACGTCCGCAGACCGGCGCGATGAACGAGGCTCTCGCCGGAATACATGGCGCGCAATGCCTGCATGTGCGAATCGCGCAAGCCGTTATCCCAAAGGGAAAATTCATCGGGCGCGCTCAGGCTGACGGTGGGGACAAAATTCAACACCGAAGTCGGCTGCCCGGAGGTGGACACCACCGGCAAAATGGATGAAATGCCGCTGGCTTGCAGGTGGCGGGTGATCCAACCGGAGGCGGTGTTCTTCGCGCCGGGCGTGCCAAGTTCGATGTACTCCTGCGCGTCGAAGTGACTGCGCGTATCGTAATTCAAACCAACGGCGTGGATGACGCCCGCCTTGCCCTGCTGGTACAAGTCGTAGAATGGCGACATGGCGGGGTGCAAGCCAAACTGATCGTTCAACCGTAAAAGATTTGCCACTTGAATATCGGGGCGGGCTTTTTCGTAGAAGCCGCGGTCATCGCCGTCCATCGGCGGGACGACATTGAGCGCGTCCCAGCCGCCGCGTAAAAAGACGACCACCAGCGTGTCGGATGGGTTATCCTGTTTTGCAAAGGCGAGGTTGGTCAGTTTTGCGCCAGCCATGGCGGCAATGGCGGCGGAACATCCTTGTAAAAATTGTCGGCGGGGAATACGGTTTGTCATGTTATCTCCACTGAAATTCGGGGCTCATCAAAATCACTTCGATCATGGCAGGCAGCACATACTGCACATGTTCTTCGGGCAGGGTTTCATCCCAACCGTGTTCCTGCGCCATCACCGCCACAACGGCATCCCGGCTGGCTTCGGGGAGAGTCTGGTTCAGGATTCTTTGAATCCAATAATCGGCGAGGGCAGAGGCGCTTCGTATCTCCGCCGGGGTTTGGGCAAACACATCCGAAAAAATCCTATAGCCGGTCTCTTCATCGTCCATCCAATTTTCAGTCAGCCCCACCGCAAAATTCCAGCGGTACAAAAGCGACATGGAATTCGCCCAGGCTTCGCGCGTGTCAGGGTAGCCGTCGGGCGGGCGGCGTTCAAAGAGTGCTTGTCCCATCATGCCAAGCATCCAATGCGCGCTGCCGGGGATGCGGGTGAAGTCGGAGTTGAGCGCGCGCATCATCGAGACGACCGCCTCGAACGGACGTTTGACCTTTCCGCCCCATGCGGCTTTGAACTCCGCTGAAAGCAGGATCGTCTCCATCACGCGCTTGAGTTGGTCGGGCGCATCTTTATATTGCAGGAAGGTGTCGGCTGCGGCTTGAACGATGGACTCTGGGGGGACATCGGAGATAAACCGCCTGCAAAGTTTGCGGGAGATGTGCCGCGCCGTGCCGGGGTGACTCGCCAGCAGGTCCAGCACATCGTGGCCGTCTTTCAAATCTTCCTGGTCTGCGGGGATGTATTGACCCAGTACGAGTTTGTTGAAGCGGTCGTGCCAGGGCTTGTAATACAGGAAGTTGCCGGTCTTCTCGACGCCGTCTTCCCAATCGCCGAGGTCGTCATCCACGCGCCAGCCGGTAAGGCAGCGCGCCGCTTCGTACACGTCGTTATCCACATAGCCGATGGCGACGCCGTTCGCGTCCTTCTCCACCGAAGCGGGGTCGCGCACGCCCAGATAGTTTTCCGCGCCGAGGGTGTGCAGTTCAAACAGTTCGCGCGCAAAATTTTCGTTGGGTCCGGCGTCGCTGCTGTTGTTCTGATTCAAGTAATACAGCATGGACGGGTGTTTTGCCACCGCCTCCAGCATCTGCCGGAAGTTGCCAAGCATGTGTTTTCGCAGCACATCGCGGTTATAGGAAACCAGCAGAGGCACGCCGTCATCCTGCCAGAAATAGACATTGAAGTGGTTGTGCCAGAAATCAGCGAGCAACTCGACAAGTTGTTTTTTGCTGTGAACCGCGCGCAGGATGGTGGCGTCTGCCAGTTCATAGGCGGGTTTGCTGTACCAGTCCCAATACACATCGTCATTGGCGTCATAGGGATTATTGGCAATGTGGTCGTCGTAAAGTTGTTCGTGAGTCTTGTGCAGGGTTTCAAACCCGGCGTTGTTGTAGCGATTCTCGAAATCGCTGTCGTCAATCGAATCCGGGTTGAGTTGTTGGGTGACGAAATTGAGCAGGCGTTCGTCGTCGGTGGAGCCGAGAGCGTTGAATGCCTCCACGTCGCCGGGGCGGATGCCGAAGGTGAGGCGGCTCAGGGCGAGGATCGCCAGCGGCGCCGGCGGAAGTTGAGTCTGCGTTTCGGGTTCGATGACCGGGTTTTGCCCCGTCGGCTCGAAGGGAGCGACGGTTGGGGTTTCTGCATCCGGCGCACATGCCGCCAATGCGGATGTGGCCGCCAATGCGCCGCCCAATTTTAGAAAGTCTCTGCGGGTTAATCTTCGGGTTTGCATATGCGCCTCATTTTAAGATGACAGTCACTTTCAAAGTTGACTGTCCTCTGTTTTATACATCAAACTACCAATCGAGTACGTCCCCCTAGAATACCACATTGATTTACAGATTGCTTTCAAAAATTGTGCAAATGGCTTCACGCATGCGCCGCTTCACCTCGCCCATTGTCGGAACAGGGTTGAGCAAATCTGCCAATGAAGCGACCGGCTCAGACAAGCCGCAGGGGATGATGCCATCCCAGTAATCCATGTCTGGGTTCACGTTCAAAGCAAAGCCGTGCCGCGTTATGCCGTTCACATCCACTTTGACGCCGATGGCGGCGATCTTGGCGGGCTTTCGGCGGTCTTCGGGCGAACAGCGCGGGCAGCGCGAGTGGACGTCGGCTTGAATCCATACGCCGGTCTTGCCGGGGATTTGTCCGCTGACGATGCCGTAACTCATCAAGACGCCGATGAGCATTTCTTCCAATTTGCGGATGTAGCCGACGTAGTCAGACCTGACTGGTGAACCGGCAGAGTCGTCCACTGGAGGCCTGTCAGGTTTTATGGGGTTTAACGGAATCAACGGATACCCAACCAACTGTCCGGGTCCGTGATAGGTCACATCTCCGCCGCGATCCACCCAATGCGTGGAGATGCCTTTTTCTTTTAATTGAGTTTCATTCCAGAGGAGGTTTTTTGCATTGCCTTTGCGCCCGAAGGTATAGACGTGCGGATGTTCCAGCAGCAGCAAGGTCGGCGGGCGGATTCCCTTTGCGATCTCCGCCGCGTATTGGTCTTGTAGTTTCCAGGCGGATTCGTAGTCAATCAAGCCGAGGTCTTGCACGATAAAGTCGTTCATAATTCAATTACCGATTACGCGTCACGTATTACGTAATTTGTAATGCGTAAAGCCCCTATCCAAAAATCCTTCGATACAAATCCGACTCCAACAACCCGTTTGGGTCGCAGCGTTTTTTGAGGCGCTTGAACTTCTTCACCGTCTCTTCGCCGTAGAAGGCGAGCGCGGTTTCGGCGGTGGTTTCGCTGTTCTTGGCGAAGTAGAAACGTCCGCCGTTGGCGAGGACGATTTTATCGAACTCGAAAAGCATTTCGCGCATTTTGGTTT
>DAOTXI010000308.1:0-9476 GCA_034435475.1 Anaerolineales bacterium | reverse complement strand
CCCTCAAGGGACACTACACCGCTTGAGCATCAAACAAACCTTCAAACGCATCATCCCGCCCCCGGTCTGGAATGCGGCGCGTTATGTCAACGACTCCATCCGCCGCCTGCCCGAACTGCCCGCCGCCCATCTTCATCCGTGGCGGCGCGAAAGTGTCAAACGCCTTGCCGCGTTCAAAAACATCCACAAGGGCAAACGCGCCTTCATCATCGGCAATGGACCTTCGCTCAAGCAGACCGACCTCTCCAAACTTAAAAATGAATTCACCTTCGGGATGAACCGTTTCTATCTTGCCTTTTCCGACCTGGGCTTTACCACCACCTATCTATGCTCCATCAACGACCTCGTGGTCGAACAATTCGTGAACGATTTTCTCACGCTGCAAATTCCGCAATTCATCGCCTGGCGTTCGCATCGCCACTACGATCCCCAATTACCAATCAACCAATTACCAACCTTTATCTACACCTCCTACACCAGCCCCAAATTCTCACCCGATGTGCGCGGACGGGTCTGGGAGGGCGCGACCGTCACAAACTTCGCTCTGCAAATCGCCTTCCACATGGGCTTCGAAAAAATCATCCTCATCGGCGTGGATCATAACTTTGCCTCCAAAGGCGACGCGAATAAAACCGTCATCTCCGAAGGCGACGACCCAAATCACTTCATGCCCAATTATTTCGGCAAGGGCGTGCGCTGGCAACTGCCCGACCTCGACACTTCCGAAGTCGGTTACCTTCTGGCGCGTCAAGCCTATCAAAAAGCGGGACGCGAAATTTTGGATGCAACCGTCGGCGGCAAACTGACCGTCTTCCCCAAAGTCGAATACAATTCTCTCTTCTGATTAACACTGGTGGTCGAGTAGTGGAGCGTGATCGTCGCGCCACGTATCGAGACCACGCATCACGCATTACGGATTACTCGATGACCTCCCCGCTTCTTTCCCGTACCAAAGCCTGGTCCATCCCCTTCATCCTTCTCCTCGCCCTGGGCGGACTCCTGCGACTCCTCGACCTGACCGATCCCCCGTTGGATTTTCAACCCTCGCGCCAGTTACGCAACTCCCTCATTGCGCGCGAAATCTATTACAACGCTTTGCCATCAGCAACAGACGAACAACGCGGGCCCGCAATATCCTTTGCAAACGCTGTCGGCAAATATGAACCGCCCGTCATTGAAACCATCGTCGCCTATAGTTACTTCTTCACCGGCGGAGAAAACATTGCCGTTGCCCGCGTTTGGATGACTCTTTTCTGGCTTGCGGCAGGCGTGGCGCTCTTCGACCTGATGCGCCGCGTGGCGGATCCGTGGGCGGCACTGATCGCTCTGGCGTATTATTTCGTTTTACCCTTTTCCGTTCAATCGAGCCGCTCCTTCCAACCCGACCCGCTGATGACCTCCGCTTTTGTCATCGGCGTTTACTTCCTCTACCGCTGGAGCGAGGATAATTCCCCTCTCCTCGCAGGTGAGCAGTTAGGGATGAGGTCAACCTGGAAGTGGGCGATCCTTGCCGCGGTCTTTCTTGGGCTGGCAACTTTCGTGAAGATCGTCATCGCTTTCATGGTCGGAGCCGCCGCCATTGCGCTGGTGTTGTTCACGCTTGGAAAGGATTTCTGGAGATCGAAACAAGTCTGGGTAATGGCGGTCATTATGATCGTCCCCGCCCTGCTCTATTACGTTTTCCTCAACCAGGGACGCTCCACCGAATATTTCTTCGCATGGACGGTGGCGCTGGTCAAACTCATCACCAGCACAGACTTCTACACCAAATGGCTGGCTTTCCTCGGAACGCTCTTCGGCTTGACGGTTCTCTTCCTCGGCATCGCGGGCGCGTTGATTGCCCCGTCTCGGATGCGCTGGTTGCTCGTCGGCTTATGGATCGGCTATCTGCTTTACGGTCTTACCCTGCCGTTTCAGATGTTTACGCACAGTTACTATCACATTCAACTGATTCCCCTGATTGCGCTGGGACTGGCTGTCGTGTTGAATCCGCTCACTGAAAGCGTGGCAGGCATGGGCGGAGTCAGAACCGCGGTTTTTGTCGCGTTGGTAATTGCCATCATCGGGTATCAAGCCTATGCGGCGCGATCCGTCCTCATTGCCGAAGATTTCCATCATGAACCCGGGTTTTGGAATCAAGTCGGTGAGGCGTTTCCATCCGATGCAAAAGTTATCGCATTGACACAGGATTATGGCTACCGGCTGATGCTCTACGGCTGGCGCAAAGTGGATTTGTGGCCCCTCGCCACCGAGTTGAGCGCGGCCCGCAACCCCGATAAAGATAATGCCGCACAATTTGATGATCTCACAGAAGGCAAGGACTATTTTCTTGTCACCGCCTTTGGGCAATTGGAAAAACAACCCGGTCTAAAGAAAATTCTCGATACATATCCCATTGCCGTTGAAGGCGAAGGGTATGTGCTGTATGATTTGAGAACAAAATAGGACGCGGAGGTTTTTATGGTGGATAATCAAGTGGAATTAAAGCATAAGGATGTGACCGAGAAAATATTGCACGCGTTCTACAAAATTGTGTATCCACAATTAGGGTATGGCTTTCTTGAGAAGGTCTACGAAAATGCTATGGCTATTGCTCTTACTTCAATGGGATTGAAAGTAGAGCCGCAAGTTGAGATTCTTGTATATTTTCAAGATCAGGTTGTTGGTGAATATTTTGCCGATTTGGTTGTTAATGATGTTGTAATTGTTGAATTGAAAGCCGCATCACGACTTTTGCCAGAACACGAAGCACAATTATTAAACTATCTTCGGGCAACTCCTTACGAAGTAGGACTATTGTTGAATTTTGGACCCAAGCCAGATTTCAAGCGCAAGGCGTACGAGAACCATCGCAAGACTACCACTTGGAAACCAGGATAAAAAATCCGCGTATTCAGCGTTCATCCGCGTCCCATTAATATGACTTTAGTCTCCATCATCACCCCCTCATATAACCAAGCCAAATATCTCGAGCAGACGATGCTCTCTGTTTTGCATCAAGATCATCCCCACATCGAATACATCGTCGTGGATGGCGCTTCCACAGATGGAAGCGTGGAGATCATCAAAAAATATGCGGGAAAATTGGCGCATTGGGAATCGGCAAGAGATAAGGGGCAAGCCGATGCCATCAACAAAGGCTTTGCACGTGCTACAGGCGAGATCGTCGCCTGGTTGAACTCAGATGATTATTACCTGCCCGGCGCGGTGAGCGCGGCGGTGAAGGTCTTTGAAGAAAACCCGAAGGTTGTTCTGGTCTATGCAAACATGCTCGCCGTGGACGAGAACGGGCAGACCTTCAATACCCTCGCCTATAACCAACTGACTCTTGAAGACTTGTTGTGTTTTCAGATCATCGGTCAACCGGCTGTCTTCATGCGCCGTTCTGCTTTGCAAAAAACAAGCGGGCTCGATCCCACGTTCCACTTTCTACTCGACCATCTCTTGTGGATTCAAATTGCCAAACAGGGAAAAATTCTTCATATAAATCAAACCTGGTCAGCGGCGCGCTATCATGCCGAAGCGAAGAACGTTGCCAAAGCCGCCGAGTTTGGGCGTGAAGCCTTTCGCATTTTGGAAACCATCGCGCAGGATAAAGACCTGGCGCCCATTCTTCATAAAATAGACCGCCGCGCTCATGCCTCCGCCTTTCGCGTGGATGCGCGTTACCTGCTCGATGGCGGGTTGCCGGGGAACGCCTTGCAGGCATGGTTCCGCGCCTTGTTCATTTACCCGCCAGTGGCGTTGAAGCGTATGAATATTTTTGTTTCGGCGGTGTTGAATATTTTTGGGTTGGGGAAATTGCGCGAGACGGTTTTGAAGCGAAGAAAAAAGAATCACGCGGCACAAAAAAAAGACCGCTGACCACAGACCGCCGTCTGCCGTCGGCGGTCTTTTTTTATTCAGGGATCGTCAGCCTCGTCTTCGGCGGCATCTGCCCGCTGGCGTAAAAACTGCGATTCGCATTGACGTAATGTGGGAAGTCTTCCATCCATGCGCGGCGGGTGTCGTAGCCGAAGAGTTCAACGTATGCCATGAACAAATCTACATTTTGGGCGCTGAAGTAATGCGGGTTGCGAAAGAACATCTCAAGATAGCCCGCCGCGAATTCACCATCGTTCTGAAAGACATATGGATGCCCAACCGGAATCGGCTGGGAGTAATCTCCATGTTGGCGCGCCAGGTAGCGGGTCAGTTCGAGGCGTTTGCCTTGGAGGAAGAGAGTCCGCGCCTGGGGGGTGAAGATGTCTCCGTCGCTGACTCTTAATCCGGGATACAGTCCCTCGCCTCGCTGCATGGACCCGGAGCCTGCGTCGAACGCATCGAGCATGTGACCCAGCTCATGCAAAAACGGACAGACCCCCGGCGCTGCGCCGCTGAAGCCTTCAAAGAGACGCGACAGGACGAGTTGAATGGACTCGCGCGATGGGTTGTAACATCCGCCCGATACGCCGCCATCTTGCTGAAAGGCTTCAGGCGTGGTGTAGAGTTGAAAATGACGCGGGTTGGAGAGCAAGCGCGCGAGGATGTCTTGCCGAAAGTAAAAGACTTCGGCGAGATGCCCTGCCACCAGATGCCGCACAGACGCAGGCATTTGCGCTGTAAGATTTGTCTTGTTCGCACCGATCAGTTGCAGGTCGAAGTTGGGATGATGCGCGATGTGTTGAATGAGTTGATAAAAAGAATCAACGTCATCAAGAATGTGTGTGACGGGAAAGTAATGATCGAGCGAGCGAAAATCGCCCGTGGAGTCAAATCTCAACGCCGCGGCTTGCGGGCGGCATTGTCCGTTCGTGAGGGTGTCAAAAACATGGGCAGGGCTTTGAGTCATAGACGTATTTTACCTGCCGTTACCGCGAGGGGATGAATCCCGCGTTATTCCTACAAAGCCGACTGAAGTCGGCTGTACTATTATCAGGCTTTAGCGTTTAACCCGGATGTTCGCATCCTGGTGTAATGCCACATGAGACTGAGTTACTGACCTTACGCAGTTTCCTCGTAGCGCGACATTTATGTCGACCTAAAACGCGAGATAAATCTCGCGCTACCGCGTAAGGTGAGTGAGTTAAAATAAGTCCGTTTATCTGTAACGCAAATTTTTATCAAGGAGAATCTCATGCAGCCTCTGAAAAAAACCCCGCGTCTTGGAACCATTTCCTTTGTTCTTGCAATCCTGGTTGTTGTAATCTGGTGCATTTATTTGATCATCTTTGCTGCAACAACCGAAGGCGGTCTTAGCTTTGGCACGGACGCCGAAACTGCCGGATACACTGTTGTACTCGGCGGCGGTTTGGTCATGGGAGCCCTGACCATTTTGATCACGCTGGCGGGCATTATTACCGGCATCCTTGCCTTGCGGAATAATGACCCCAAACGGACTCTTGCCATTCTTGGGCTTGCGTTTAATTTTCTTTGCTTCGCCCCCTATTGCCTGCTTCTGATCTTTATCGCCGTCTCCGGCATGTCTTTCGGTCCATAAACCATTGTCATGAATTTGTATAGTTTCCCCGCGGCGCTTTCCGGTACATTTATAACAACGGAGGCAAACCATGTATATTTTTCAAGTCCATCATTACATCAAACCGGAAGGCGTCGAAGCCTATAAAGCCGTCACGCTGGAGAATGCGCAAAAGACACGTCTCGAACCCGGCGTCCTGCGATTTGAATTTTTCCAGGATGCTGCGGACCCGGCACACTTCAGCCTGTTCGAAGTCTACGCCGATATGGCAGCGCGGGACGCGCACCTTGAAACCGAACATTTTTTGAAATGGAAGGATGTTTACCTCGCCACGCAAGCCCGCAAAGGCGAGGGTCATGAGTTTATTGCAATTTATCCAGCAGAAGGGGATTGGAAAAAAGTTTAACGCGCCAGTTCAACAACCAATGTATCCAGAGCCAGTTCCAATGTGATCTGGCTTGTTTTTACCTGTTCATCAATTTTCAGCAGGCGATGGTAAATCCCCTCCAAGGCTTCCATCGAAAAGCGTCCCGCCTGCCCCGTCGTTTTCTCTGCCACAAAGGGATGAACAGCCAACGCCCGCGCAACGTCATCTTTATTGCCGCGCCCATCCAAAATCTCGCGCGCCTGAATCAACAAGCGGAACTGACGCACCACCATGCCCCACAACGAGAACGGGTCTTCATTCTCCAACAAACGGTGCAGTAACTTCTGCGCGACTTTCGCATTGCCCTGAGACAAGGCATCCACGAAGTCGAACACGCTTTGCTGGGATGTGACGATACAAACCGCCTCCACATCAGACCCACGCACGGGTCGCTCCCAGTTGACATACGCCAGCAGTTTGGAGAGTTCCATCCCCGCCTGACGGGTATCCACGCCCACCATTTCGGCGAGACGAGCCGCCGCGACTGGTTCGATCTGTCCCTTTTGATTCTTGGCTTCGTTGATGATCCAACCGGGCATGTCGCGCTGCTGCGGCAGGAAGAACGCCTGCGAGCGAACTTGCGGCTTGTTCTTCTCTGCCCATTTCACCAGCCAATGCTTCTCCGCCTCTTTTGGCTTTTCCACCATGTCATACAAAACGACTTTTGATGTGTCTGGCGCTTTCTCTAAAAATTCCAAAAACTTCTTGCGCGTATCAGGCTTGTTGAATTTTGCAGAAGGATAGGCGATGAACACCAGCCTCTTCGGCGCAAGGAAGGGCATGGCGTTAACGGCATTGTTGAGGTCGTTCTCGCTCATTGTCCGCGCTTCGAGGCGGGTGGTATTCATATCGGCAGTGGTGGGGTCGCTAAAATCAGACTCGAAGTCTTTGAGCTTGCGCGCGATGGCAAATTCGTTGTTGCCGTAAAGGAGGAAGATGGTGGGCATTTGGAATGCAGAATTTAGAATGCAGAATGATGAATGGGGTTGGGTGTTATTTTGTGATAACGCGATGAACGCCTTTACGCACGGGCACAACATCCACAATTTGTAGGTTGCCCAAATCCGCTTCGGTGGTGACGTATTTCTGGAGCCACGGTCCGAGCGGTTTGCTGAGCTGATAGCCAGCCAGTGCAAAGAGCAGGGCAAACGGAACAAGCGCGAGACGCCACAGCGTTGACTTCGTTCCTCGCAGCGGAAACCAGGCAAAGGTCCCGGCAAGAAGCGCAGTGGTCGCCAGATTCGTTCCACAGCCAGGGTGGACAGCCAATCCGCTTTCACCCGCATTGAGTCTCGTGTGGGCTTCCGTTGCAGATTCCCATACCTGTTCAGTGGTCAGGTCGCCGAGCAGAAAAAAACCGGTCGGGTTGGAATGCCCTGCCATGTGTTTGCCCGGATTTTTATGCGCGAGCAAATGGATGGTGGCGTGTTCAAGCGCGTGATTGCGCCGCGTTTCGAGAATGAGGGGAAGGTCGAGGATCATGGGGTGATTATAAAGTAAGACCTGACAGGTTTTGGAAACCCATCAGGTCTATAGCTGAAGAACCGGTGAGTCGTAAATTTTTTCGAGCAATTCCAAAAATTCAGCCGAAGGGCGCGAGCGAAGGATTTCGCGGCGTTCATCACGAGTGAGATGATTCATCATCACATACTGCACGGCATTCTTGCGGAAGAGACGTGAGCCATCTTCATCACCGTAGAATTCGACACTGCGGGCGAGATGTTTGCGAATGGTTTCCTTCACCATCTCCGGCGAGACCTGGTTGCGGTCGAGGCGGGCAAATATCCACGGGTTGGGAATCGCGCCGCGCCCGATCATAACGGCATCCACATGGGTGTGGGCTTTCATGCGGTCAATGTCGGCAACGGTTTTGACATCGCCACTGCCGATGACTGGAATCTTCGCAAGTGATTTGACCTCGGCTATCGCATCCCAATCGGCGTTGCCAGCGTAGCGTTGTTCTTTGGTACGTCCATGCACAGCGACAAGCGAGCCGCCTTCTTCTTCGATAATACGGGCGATGAGTTTGTAATTCTTGTTGCGATCCCAGCCGAGGCGGATCTTGCCGGTAACCGGCACGCGCAAACGCCTGACCAGTTTACGAAATGTTCGTGCAATGCGCAGTGGCGATGGCATCATGCCCACACCCGCGCCGCGGTCTGCGATGGTTTTGGCGGGACAGCCCATGTTGAGGTCGATCACATCGGGATTGTTCTCTTGAATTTTCAGCGCCGCTTGCAGAATCAGTTCGGGGTCGTCGCCGTAGATTTGAAAGGTAATGGGGCGTTCCGGCTCGGTGAAATACATCCGCTTGGCAGGTTGCTTGGACTTACTGAGAATCTTCTCGACCTTGATGAATTCGGTGTAACTCATCGCCGAGCCGAGTTCGCGGCAGATCGAACGAAAGGGCCAGTCGGAATACCCGTCCATCGGCGCGAGAATCACAGCTCCGTAAAAGGGCAGGTCTCTGACGTAGAAGTTGGGGAGTCTCGATTCGCTCATGATGTAATTTGACCACAGACCGCAGACGGCGGTCTGCGGTCTGTCTTTCATTTCTTCCCCGCAAGTATAACTTCTTTTACGCCGCCTGCTTCTTCCACAACTCCAAATAGTGTTTGCGGAACTTGTTCACCTTCGGAGCAATAACCGCCATGCAATACGGCTGGTATTGATTGCGCGCGAAATATTCCTGGTGATAATCTTCGGCAATATAAAAATCCTTGACTGGTTCCACCTCGGTGACGATGGGCTGATCCCAGATCTTCTGCCCATTCAACTCAGCGATGAGCGCTTCAGCGGTTTCCTTCTGCTCAGGCGTATGATAATAAATGCCCGAGCGATACTGAGGTCCGACATCCGCTCCCTGGCGGTTCAACGTGGTGGGGTCGTGAATGCCAAAGAAGACATTCAAAATATCGCGCACTCCGATCACCGCCCGGTCGAACTTGATCTGCACCACCTCGGCATGTCCCGAATCCCCGTTACAGACCTGCCGATAGGTCGGGTTCTTCAAATGTCCATTGGAATACCCCGAATCCACAGACAGCACGCCCTTCACTTCGTCGAAAACAGCCTCCAGACACCAGAAACATCCCCCCGCCAGCGTAATGGTTTCAAAATTTGCGCTCATAATAAATTCTCCTTCCTCAAAAAGTAGGGGCGACCCGCTCATATCTTTCAGAACTCTTTCGCTTCTTGAAGGGTCGCCCTTTGACGTATCGCAGCCCAACCTGCGAACCTGTAGCTCCATTTACCAGACGCGCCGTGGATGGAGGATATTCTTAATCGCAGGTGATAATTTTGGATGAAAACAAAAAGCCCGCCTCACGCGGACTTTGACCCTTCTCAGCGCTTCAAACCTTTATCGCGTCCCAGAAATGGTGACCAACCCACTCGTCACTTTGAGACTCACCAATGCCAAACCCGGAGCCTGTTTCTGAATCTGGTCGCTGATAGATTGATTCAACCATGCCTCCATCTGTGAGAGGAGCGCCGCCGGAACAGCCTGCTGACCGATCTGCATCGACTCGATCTTGAAATAAGGAAGTTTGTTTGCGCTAATCGTCAACTCGCCGACCACCAGCGCAGACG
>DAOTXI010000307.1:0-2208 GCA_034435475.1 Anaerolineales bacterium | reverse complement strand
ACATTCGTATTCGTCGTCCTGTTCCTTGGCGTTGTGATCGTCGCCCTCAGTTTCAGCGAGCTGGAGACCATCCTGCTTACCCTGCGCAAGGCGCATCTTAATTTCTTCCTGCTTGCGCTGGTGATTCAATCTCTCTGGTTCATTTCCAGCGGACGCATGTATCAGTCCGTTTTTCACTTGTTGGGCGTGCATGAAGACGTATTCACGTTGAGCCGCATTGCCACAGCGGCGAACTTCATCAACGTCGTCGCGCCAACTGCCGGGGCGGGCGGAGTCGCGCTCTTCGCGGCAGAGGCGCACCGGCGCGGACATCCCACCGGCAAAGTGACCGTGGCGGCGGCATTATTCCTCCTGCTCGATCAAGCCGCATTCCTCGTCGTCCTTGCATTGGGGCTGTTCATTCTCATCCGCCGCAACGACCTGAACGCGGGCGAAATTTCTGCATCGCTTTTTCTATTCGGCATCGCAATCACCTATGCCGCTGTGCTTTACATTGGCTATCGCTCCGCGGAAAAACTCGGACACCTGCTGGCAAAAGTTGCCCGCCTCATCAACCGCATCGTTCGTTTTTTTCGCCGCGAAAATTATCTCAGCGAAGAGCGCGCCCACGCCTTCGCGCACGAGATCGCCGACGGCTTTTCCGGACTCACCGAAAAACCCACCAGCCTGATCCGCCCGGTCTTGTGGGGCATCTTCGACAAGGGCTTGCTGATGTTGGTGCTTGTTTGTTCCTTCCTGGCATTTGAAGTCCCGTTCACGGCTGAGGTCATCATCGCCGGGTTTTCGATGGCGTATCTCTTCCTCATCGTCTCCCCCACGCCCTCCGGCATTGGCATTGTCGAAGGCATCATGCCCATCGCGCTGACCTCGCTCAACGTCAACTGGAGTCAGTCGGTCGTCGTCACGCTTTTATATCGCGCCGTCACATTCTGGTTTCCCCTCGCCGTGGGCGCGTGGGCATTCCGACGGCTTCACGCCGAACGCCCCGAACCTGTGGATTGACCATGCTGTCTTCACTTTTGGATTTTTGGAAACAGGATGAAGAGACCGCGCCAAACCTTTTTGCCTGGCAGACGGTTCCCCCCCGCGCCGCAAAAACGCATCCCTTTCCGGACGATGTGCCTGATACGCTTCGAGAAGCCTTATCTTCCCGGAACATTTCCCTGCTCTATTCCCATCAACTGACGGCTTGGACTCACGCCCGCGCCCATCGCAGCGTCATTCTCTCCACCGGCACCGCCAGCGGAAAGACTCTCGCCTACAACCTGCCCGTTCTTGCGAAAATGATCGAGGACTCACAAGCACGCGCCTTGTATCTCTTCCCAACCAAAGCCCTCGCACAAGACCAACAATCGAGCCTCGAATCTTTTCAATCGTCAATCGTAAATCTGAAATCGGCAATCTACGATGGCGACACTCCCCAACCTCATCGACCCACCATCCGCAAAACTGCCCGCATTGTTTTAACCAACCCCGACATGCTGCACACGGGCATCCTGCCGCACCACGCCAACTGGAGCGACTTCTTCTCGAATCTGAAATTCATCGTCATTGACGAAGCCCACACCTATCGCGGAGTCTTCGGCTCGCATGTTGCCAATGTCATTCGCAGACTCAAACGCGTGGCAAAATTTTATGGCGCAAATCCGCAGTTCATCCTTGCATCGGCGACCATCGGCAACCCGAAAGAATTAGCCGAAACCCTCATCGAAGAACCCGTTGAATTGGTGGACAACGACGGCTCCTCGCGTGGCGAACGTCATTTCATCATTTACAATCCGCCGGTCTTGAATGCTTCACTGGGCTTGCGGAAAAGCAGCATCCTCGAAGCCGTGCGCTTGGCAAATAACCTGTTTACTCACGATGTCCAATCTGTCGTCTTTGCGCGGACAAGACGAAGCGTGGAAATTCTTTTAACCCATTTACAAACCAATAATTCGATATTCGATACTCGAAAATCGAATATCGAATCCTCGAATATCGGCTCTCCCATCCGCGGTTATCGTTCCGGCTACCTCACTCATCAACGCCGCGAGATTGAACAAGGCTTGCGCGACGGCTCTGTCAAAACCGTGGTAGCCACCAACGCTCTCGAACTCGGCATTGACATTGGCGGCATGGGCGCGGCGGTGATGGTCGGTTACCCCGGCACGATAGCAAGCGCTCGTCAACAAGCCGGGCGGGCTGGGCGCGGCGATGAGCCAGCCG
>DAOTXI010000306.1:0-3657 GCA_034435475.1 Anaerolineales bacterium | reverse complement strand
TCATCACGCATTTCGACGGGTCGTTTTCGCCCGCGGCTTGCATGGCGATCTGGAACGACTCGGGCATGGGTTTGCAATATGGGGCGATGAAGTTCACATCCACGATGATCTCGAAGAGGTCGCGCAGTCCGAGAGCGGTCAACACCCTGTCGGCGTGGGCGGAGTCTGCGTTGGTGAAGATCAGGTTGCGGGTCGGGAGCGAGGCGATGACTCGGCGTAGAGTCGTATTGGGGGTCAGATAATCCTTCAAGGGCAGGTCATGCACATAGGCGAGAAAATCCTGCGTGTCGAGGTTGTGATAAGCCTGCAAGCCGCGCGTGGTGGTGCCGAACTCGCGGTAATATTTTTCGCGCAGTTGCGAGACCTGCTCGGCGGGGATGCTTAACCGCTCGCGCATATATCGGTTCATGCGTTCTTTGATCGCATTCCACAAACCGGCGCTGGGCGGGTAGAGCGTGTCGTCGAGGTCGAAGAAGATGGTGGTGAATCGCATCCGGCGATTATAATCGCGCCATGCCCATTCGATTGCTTTCTTCCGAAGTGTCGTCACAGATCGCCGCCGGTGAAGTGGTGGAAAGACCCGCGTCCGTTGTCAAAGAGTTGGCGGAGAATTCACTGGATGCTGGCGCAAAAAATATTTCGATTTCGATTGTGGATGCCGGGCGGACTTTAATTGAAGTGGCGGATGACGGACATGGGATTCCCGCCGCTGAATTGGAGTTGGCCGCCTCGCGTCATGCGACCTCGAAACTGGTCCAGTCCGAGGACCTGTTCCACATCCGGACATTGGGCTTCCGGGGCGAAGCGCTGGCTTCAATCGGTTCCGTTTCGCAGATGACGATCACCTCGCGGGTGGAGTCTGCGAAAGAAGGCGCGCGCCTGAAAGTGGAAGGCGGCATTTCAGGCAAGGTCGAAAAAGTCGGCGCGCCGAAGGGGACAGTGGTGCGGGTGGAAAATCTTTTTTATAACGTTCCCGCGCGTCTGAAATTTTTGAAAACGGATACGACCGAGCGCCGCGTTATCGATGCATTGGTCACGCGTTACGCGCTGGCATACCCGAATGTGCGCTTCAAGATCACGGATGGCAGGCAGGTTACATTACAAACTGCGGGGGATGGCGACAGGCGGGCAATACTGGCTTCGCTGTATGGCGTGGATGTTGCCAAACAAATGCTAGAGGTGATGGCAACCGAGGAAGGGATGAATCTGACAGGGTTCATCAGCCCGGTCTCGTTGACCCGCTCCAACCGCAGGGAAATCACTTTCTTCATCAATGGACGCTGGGTGCAGGAGATTTCGCTCAATTCGGCGTTGTTACAGGCTTATCATACGCTCTTGATGGTGGGGCGTTACCCTCTCACGGCTTTGTTCCTCGATATGACTCCCGAAGATGTGGATGTCAACGTCCACCCGACGAAGGCGGAGGTAAGGTTTCGAGCGCAGGACAAGGTTTTCAGTTTCGTTCAACGTTCGGCGCGGAAGGCTTTGCTGGCGTATACGCCCGTGCCATCCGTTTCGCCGCAGTTGTGGGGAAACAAGCCGGTTCCGTCTGAGCCGAGGACGGTAGGGATTGATTGGTCCATTGCACATGATGAGTCTTTGACGATGGACAATGGACGGGAGACGGTGGGAAGTGGTGAGTCGTTGAGTAACGAATCTCCGCCTATGGTACACGGTCAACGGTCATTTCAAACCGGTGTTCCGCTTCTCCGCCTTATCGGTCAGATCGGTTCGACGTATCTTGTCGCCGAGGGACCCGATGGCTTGTATCTGATTGATCAGCACGCGGCGCATGAGCGGGTGTTGTTCGAGAAGTTGATGGCGCAACGCGAGAACAAGAGCATTCCGTCACAGGCTTTGCTTGCGCCGGAGGTTGTGACCCTGCCGCCTCAGTCTTCCAAAGTTTTGATCGAGCAATTGCCATTTTTGAACCATTTCGGCTTTGAGGTGGGGGAGTTCGGGACGAATACCTTCCAGGTGCGGGCGATGCCGGTTTTGTTTGCGGACGGCAGCCCGGCTATGGCGCTCAAGGCTTTGGTGGAGGATTTCGAAGAGGATGAGAGTCCGCTGGCGGCGGAGGTGGAGGCGCGGCTTGCGGCGAGAGTCTGCAAGCGGCTGGCGGTCAAAGCCGGGCAGGCGCTCACATCTGAAGAGCAGAGGAGCCTGCTCAACGATCTGGAGGCGTGCCAGTCTCCTCGAACTTGCCCGCATGGCAGACCGACAATGATCCACCTCACGGTGGATATGTTGGAGCGTCAGTTTGGGCGTAAAGGCGCGCGATGAGAACGCCGTAGGGGCGACCCGCCCAGGCATCACAAGAAGTTTATCTTCAAGGAAAGGGTCGCCCGGCAGCAAGGTTCTTCCGGTTTTGGATGGGTCGCCCCTACTAAATCTGTTAGGTTGAAACCATTTTTTGATTGATACGCTACAATAAGCCTATGAACAGTCTTGCGAACCTGTCCAAGCGCGATCTTGAGATTTTGTTCGATCACATCCAGGCGGCGGTTGCCCTGGTGGATCGGGATGGGACCCTGCTGTCGTGGAATTCCGCCTTCGACGAGACGAAGCGCCAGTTTCCAAACGCGGGAATATTGACAGACCTGTTCCATCAACGGGATGTCGAGCCGATCCTTGCGAAACTGAGGGAGGGTGTCCACGACCATTGGGCGGGCGAATTCGCCGTGACAGAAACGGACGCCGCCGTATTATGCGACTTCTGGCTGACGCCGACCGAAGACAACAACATGGTCTTCATTGCAGAGCGGATCGAGTCGGAGGCGGATGCGGAAAATGTGGTGGAGAAACTCCGCAAGCAGGTGAAGATGTTCCAGACGGAAAGCGAGCATTCGAAGAAACTGGCGCGCAATAAACAGATCGAGATGGATGCGGTCATCGCCCAGGCAGAGGAAGTGGCGCATGTGGACCCGCTGACCTTCCTGCCGAACCGCCGCACGATCATCAAGGATATGCAGAGTGAAGTGATGCGCGCGGAGCGGTATCGCACGTTGTTCTCGATCTCCGTTGTGGATATTGATAATTTCAAGGCGATCAACGATACGTTTGGTCACCCGGTCGGGGATGAAGTCCTGCGGCATGTGGCGATTCATTTGCGGGACGGAATTCGCCACCCGGATGTGGTGGGACGTTACGGCGGCGAAGAGTTCATCATCCTATTGCCGAACTCGGATAAGAAAGCCGCCGCCGAGCAGGCGGAAC
Source organism: Anaerolineales bacterium (assembly GCA_034435475.1). GTDB lineage: Bacteria > Chloroflexota > Anaerolineae > Anaerolineales > Villigracilaceae > Villigracilis. The sequence continues at coordinate 441 of DAOTXI010000306.1, read as the reverse complement.
GTCTGTGCCGGGAACTGCGCGACAAAAAGATAAAACTGAAGGACCAAGAAATCCACGTGACCATCAGTATCGGCATTGCCGAGTTCCGCATCGGTGAGGATTCGTGGCATAGCCTGCTCAAACGGGCGGATAATGCCATGTTCGATGCCAAGAATAATGGGCGCGACCGCTGGGTGATTGGGGAATAGGCGAACTTTCTTAAGGCGGATCAGGGAGTCACAATAAGCCCGACCGAATGCCATTCGTTGTATACGATACAGGTATAATGAGTTCGAGCAATCATCATGGAAAATACCGATTTCGAATGGGACGATGAAAAAGCTGAAAATAATCTGAAGAAGCATGGTGTGAGCTTTGACGAAGCTGCGACAATTTTCAACGACCCAAATATCGCCACAATATCCGACCCCGACCATTCAGCGGATGAAGAAAGGTATGTTT
>DAOTXI010000305.1:0-3363 GCA_034435475.1 Anaerolineales bacterium | reverse complement strand
AGACCGACCAGCGGCGACCCCAATTGTAGAGGCGGTCAATGGTGGTGATCGAAACCACGTTTTGAATGTCCTCCGGGATGTTGTAGTTTGGCAGGTTCAATCCTTCGTATTTATTTTCTTCCATGTAGATGCTCCTCGTACCAGTCTTGATATATCGCGTACAGGATGTCGTCGTTCACGAGCGCGGGATCATCCTCAAATTCCGAAAGTTCAAGCGTCCAATCTAATATTTGTTGCAGGGTCACTTCTTCAATGTTCACATTTTTATGTCTGCGGCGCAATTCCATCGCAATGGCAAATGTGGCGTCCCAGTGCAAACTCATTGTTCAAGTTGTCGTTCACGAAAATAAAGAAAGAGCGGCAGTGCAAACGAAAGCCCAACCATCAAGGTTGCCAGTGGGTACGCCCACCAATATTTCATTTGCAATCGTTTGGCTTCGTTATAAAAGAAAGTCCATGCAGCAAAGGCGGAGATGGTCAGGTCAACAGCAAGCAACGCGCCCCAGTCCAGAGCGGTCAATTGTGCTAGAGCGGCAGTCGTGCTCATTTCGTTCGCAGTGTAAAATTTTAAGATGAAATAATAAGGAAGGACAAATCCAATTACAGTGAGGATCAGGTAGATGTTTTTTTTCATAGTGGTGTTTTCCTTCACAATCTGACGGATTATAGCGCTCCGATGAAATACGTCAATTGATTTATGCAAAAATATATTTGTAAAAATGGAAAGGTGAGTATAATCACCCCGATTGGATGACACCCTTCGACTCTGATCTTTGGCTCAGGGCAAGCCCGCCTCTTTCCCGTACTTGGGTTGATTCTGGTTTCTGGAAGTTTTTCCTCCGCTGTTAGCCCGCGCGGGGATGAACCCCCCCCGCGCTATTCCTACAAAGCCCGCTGAAGCGGACTTGCAGAAAACCGGCGGCATAAATGTCACCGTACGGAAAAAATATGACAACCTCTCGACATAAAATTCTTGCTCACCTCAAGAAAACCCGCTCCGCTTCGGCGCGGGAGATTGCGCGCGCATTGAAACTGTCTGCGCCGAATGTGCGGCATCATTTGTCGGTGCTGTGTTCGGATGGGCGCGTGGAGATGACCGCTGTCCATAACCGCGAGGGAAGGGGCAGACCGGAGAAGATGTATTCGCTCTCAGAAGCGGCGTTGGGAGATAACCTGTCCGCGTTAGCTCAGGCTCTTTTGGCAGAGGCAGGCTCAAAGATCAGCATGGAGGCGGTGGCTTGTCATCTTTTGGAGGAAAAACAATTTACGGGTCAACCCATCAATAAGCGCCTGGCGCTGCTGGTCGAAAGATTGAACGAGATGCATTATCAGGCGCGGTGGGAGGCGGGGGCAGGCGGACCACGGGTGATTTTTGGGCGCTGCCCGTACGCACGGGTGATTGAGAGTCACCCCGAAATCTGTACAATGGACACAGCCTTGTTGAAGAACGTTCTGGCACGGGATGTTTCGCCGCTGAAAAAGAATGAAGTTCCCGCCAAAAGTTTGTGCCCATTTATTTTCGAGATCGGATGACCATGCGTTTAACTTTTTATGAATTTACCGATGAGGAATTGCAATCGAACCGGCGCGGTTTTATCACTCCGCGGCAGAAGCAGTGGGTGCGGGGAATGGCGAAGGGCATCCGCACCTCGCAGCGAGGCGGATTCCCCATCGTCGTTTTCTTTATGATTTTAGGCTTCGGGTTGATCCTGGGGATGAATCTCTCGAATGAACGCGCGCGCGTTTCTTTTTTGTCCGATCCGCTCAATATCATTCTTTTGTGCGCGACGATCCCCGTCATTCTTGGGATATTTGGGCTGAGTATGTTTTTTGCAAATCGTCGGGCGGCGAAGTTGGAACAGTCTGAATTGAAAACGGCGGAGGGAGTCATCGAATGGGACGAGGAAAATTCGCGGGTCGGACCGACCTATTTTCTGTACGTGGGCGATACTGAATTTAAATTCGGCGAAGACCTCAGCGATGTTTTTCCGGCAGGCAGGCGCGGCAGGGTGTTTTATTGCGAGACTTCGATGCTGCAGTTGATCCTTTCACACGAGCTGCTGGATTGACAACTACTCTTACGGAAAATTTGTAGGGGCGACCCGTCAGGGTCTCATAGAGCCCTGGAGCGCAAACAAGGGTCGCCCTTTGCTGGTACGGTGGCGTTAGAGAGTGTCTAAAAGTGAATTCTTCACCACAGAGATTTTTGAGGGTTTTCTCAGTGATCTCTGTGGTGAAATCTTTTGACAAGCCTGCAAAATTAGACACTCCTTGGCATTATAGGGCGACCCTGTTTTGGCGCAACGATGCGTTGTAAGATCGTGACGGGTCGCCCCTACACAGAATTGGGCAAGTGAAAATCAATTGGCGGGCGGAAGAAATTCTTTTTGCGCCACTTCAATATTCGCCGCTTTCAAAAAATTGACCGCGTTCTCGTCGCTGCGATAGGCGACGCTGTACACGATCCGCGCAATGCCCGCGTTGATGAGCGCCTTGGTGCAGTTGATGCAGGGCAGGTGGGTGACGTAACAGGTTGCGCCTTTTGTCGAAACGCCATGCAAGGCGGCTTGAATGATGGCGTTCGTCTCGGCGTGAATCGTGCGGACGCAATGCCCCTCCACCATCAAGTGACCGATCTCGTCGCAATGTCCCTGGCCGGCGGGGGAGCCGTTGAAGCCGGTGGTCAGGATGCGTTTTTCGCGCACCAGAACACAGCCCACAAAGGCGCGGTCGCAGGTACTGCGTTCGGATACGGCATAGGCGATCTTCAAAAAATAGGAATCCCAGTCGGGTCGCATGAGAGTTCTCCGTGTTTGTGATGCAGCATATTCTACCCGTTGAGGGGTAGCTTTTTGGGGTAATGGGTGTTCTATTCTTCAAAAGGAGCGTTTTGCATGTCTGATACCTCTGTACCATCCTCATTTTATGAGCGTCCCAATGTGGAAAAGTCGGTCATTCCGGTCGGTCCCGGCGTGCCGCTCGGCTTGGAGGGAGTCTACAACCCCCGGCTTGGAATCGGAGGAGCGTACGGTTCCTGGGGGCAAAGTTACAGCAACGCTTCCCTGCCTTCCTTCCTTTCAGAGCGGAACGGCAGTTCTTTTGAAACGGACGAGATTTTGAATTTATCGGAACTTGGCTTTAATTTCCGCCAGCACGTTCCGCGTTTGAGCGATGCGGATAATATACAATTGGAACTGGAAGTCGGCGCGCGCTTGTTGAAAAAGACGCTCGATGTATGCGGCTGGAAGGCATCCGAAGTCGAAGGGGTGCTGGTCGGCATGACGGGACCGATCTCGCTGGATTACATCCGGGAAATTTCACGCATGGCTGGGATTCCCGAATCAGCGTTGAAGGTTTCCGTCC
>DAOTXI010000304.1:0-4777 GCA_034435475.1 Anaerolineales bacterium | reverse complement strand
AATGAATGCAGCGCCACGAGATACTCTTGGGATACGGTCTTGAGTTGCTGGGGGTTGCTTTTGCCCTTAATTATTTTTTCGATTTCTTCGATGGAAGCGTCCAACATGTTGCCGAGAAAATGACCTGGAATGTAATCCTTGACACCCGCGCGCAAACTGAAGATTCGTCCGCCAAACGCCACCTCAACATTCTGCGATTTGAGCGCCAGAGCCGCGTGTTGAAGCTGCGCGGCATTGCTCAACGTTTGCGCTACCAACACCACAAGGTTCGCTTTGACCTTGAGCGCCGTTTCCGCAAACCGGTCAGCGGGTACGTTGGCGCCCAGGTAGATGACATTCAAGCCGCGGCGGCGCAGGAACAACGAAATCAGCAATGGCGTGAACGTATGCCACTCGCCGGGCGGGCAGCCAACTAACACGGTCTGCGGACGGGTGGGTACGGGGGATGCGCTCAACAGAGCATCCAGTCTTCGCATGGCAAGTCCGGAGGCAAAATGTTCCTGCTGCACACTTGCGCGATTTTCATACCAAAGCATGCCGATCTCAGACATGCCTTTTTGCAGCAAATCTGTGCAAACCGCCTCCACCGGGAAGATGGAAAACGCATTATTCAAGGCTTGTTCAGCCTGTGTCTCGCTAAAGTTCAGGCAGGCTGCGATCCACTCCGCTCGGATGGTATCTAGCGTCGTGCCGGAAGGGGAAGCGGGAGGAATGATCTGGGAAAGGATTGTGGTTGTGGGAGCGGCAGCCGCCAACGGATCCACGCCTGAAGCGACTGTGTCATTCCACAGGTCCACTGCGCGGGAAATGGAAAGCCCCTCTGCTTGGCGCATCGTCAGCCATTTGATGGTTTCAATGTCATATTGCGAATACAAACGATGACCGCCCGCTGTTCGTTGCGGGGTGGGAAGACCATAGCGGCGTTCCCAGGCGCGCAGGGTGTCTGCGGCGAGTCCTGTTTCGCGTAAAACTGCTTTCAAGTTAAAGGCGGGCGATTTGCTGAGCATGGTTCTTCCTCGTTAGGCAGGGTTTAGAGATGGTTTAGCCACCTTTTGCACAGCTATTGTACCCTTTTCTTTAAGAATCCGCTCCGTTGTCAGACGAGCCGAAAGTAGCACTATCGGCAGCCCAGTGCCAGGGTGCGTGGAAGCGCCTGCGAAATACATATTTTTATAAGTGGCGTGACGATTTTGCGGGCGGAGATAACCGACCTGCCAGAAGTTATGACTCAGCCCAAACGCGGCTCCCTTTTCGAGATTGAAGCGCTCCTGCCAGACTTTGGGCTGGTACACGATCTCGAACTTGATATGCTCTTTGAGGTCGGTGACGCCCATCTCTTTGGCGAGGCGGGTGAAGACAGTTTCGCGCGCGCGATTGACGAGGGCGTCCCAATCTTGCGCGGAGCGGGCATCGAGATGACCGACTGGCACGAGGACGTAAAGAGTTTCCTGTCCTTCGGGCGCGGCGGCGGGGTCGGTGCGGGCGGGCGCATGGACGTAGAACGAAGGCACTTCGGGTAAGGTGTGATCGTTGAAGATCTGGTCGAACGAAGCCTTGTAGTCGCCGCCGAGGAAGACGTTGTGATGCGCGATCTGCTTGTATTGCTTATCCACGCCCCAGTAGAACATGATGGTGGAGCAGGTGTAAAGTTTTTCGTCGAGCTTCTTGGCTTCAGCGGCGTCGGGCAAAAGTTCTTTGTAAATGTAAGGCAGGTCGGCATTGCCGACGAAAATATCTGCGCTGTAGGTCTTGCCATCGGTTGTGATGACACTTTCCACTTTCGACTTTCCAGTATTGATCTTCTTCACCGGCGAGTTGTAGATGAACTTCACACCCAATTTTTCAGCCACTTTCGTAAGCGCCTGAATCCCCGCGTACATGCCGCCCATGGGATACCAAACACCTTCCGCCAACTCAGTGTATTGCAAAAGCGAGTAGGTGGCGGGCGCATCGTAGGGGCTGAGACCCAGGTACATGTTTTGGAAGGTGAAAGCCGCCTTCAGGCGTTCATCCTTGAAGAAGCGGCTGGTGTTGGTGTAGTGCTTCTGCAACGCCTTGAGGTTGTAGATCAGCGGCAGGTTGGCAAGGCTGAAATACTCAAAGATGTTGTAGAAGTTGCGCCCCACGAATTTTTCCACCGATATTTTGTAGTGCTTCGCGCCTTCGGCAATATAACCAAGAAAACCGGTGAAGGCGGTCTTGTCCACGGCTTCGAGTTGGGTTTGCATTTTGCCAATGTCAGAGGTCAGTTCGAGGCGCAGACCGTCGTCAAAGTGGACTTTGTAGGTGGGGTCAATGCGGCGCAGGTCGAGGTGGTCGCTCATCTTTTCGCCGAGCGAGGCAAAGGTTTCCTCCCAAATCTCGGGCATGAGAAACAGGGTCGGACCAATGTCGAAGCGGTGTCCATCACGTACGATCTGATTGCAACGACCGCCCGGCGTGGATTCTTTTTCCAGCACGGTTACGTCGTATCCATTTTTAGCGAGGCGGGCGGCGGTGGCAATTCCGCCAATTCCCGCACCGATCACGAGAGCAGTAGGTTTCATGTAGTCGGGTCTCCTTTTATTGCCAATTGGGGTATGAAAACTCTTTGGCGTTAGACCGCCGACGGCAGACCACGGTGGGTGGTCAGCGGTCTAAATTTGAGAATTTCCATAAGTCCTTATTCTATGTTTGTATTGTACGCATTGTCTATTATTTGTCAAGGTTTTTAAAATACATTTGCAAAACCTTGACAAACCAGATAAAATCAGTACAATACCAAAAACATACTGACAAGGAGAGAGACTATGCAAGCACATGCGAATTGGGAAAACCAATTATTATCTCTGGCAGGGCATATCCCGCACCCGTCCACGCGCCCATTCTTTTCATATTGGGCAGGCGATGCCTCGCTGCGGAAGGCGTATAAACAGGCAGAGGTCATCACTGCCGAGCATAGCAAGTCTTTCCATTTTGCCTCTGGCTTGCTGCCCGAAGAGAAACGCTCCGCCGTGCGCGCCTTGTATGCCTTCTGCCGCACGGTGGATGATATTGTGGATGAAGTCGAATCAAAGAAAGACCGCGATTTTGAACTGGACTACTGGCGCAACGTGGTCGAAACCGCCTCCTCCTCCGCCGACGATTTGGTTGCCTCCGCCTGGGCAGATACGCTTACCCGATACCATATCCCGCGTCATTACGCCCTGCAACTGATCAACGGCGTTGCCCGCGACCTGACCCAAACCCGCTACCAAACCTTCGACGACCTTGCTACCTATTGCTACGGCGTCGCCTCCACAGTCGGGTTGATGAGCATGTATATCGTCGGCTTCAAGAGTCATGAAGCGGTTGCCTACGCCATAAAACTTGGCGTTGCCCTGCAAATGACCAATATCCTGCGCGATGTGGGGGAGGACTACAGAAATGGGCGCCTCTATCTGCCGCGTGAAGAACTGGTTACGTATGGCATTCGCGAAGAGGATATTGCCGCCGGGCGCGTGACCGATAGCTGGCGTCAGTTCATGAAGTTCCAGATCGAACGCACCCGCAACTTGTACGACGAATCATGGGCGGGGGTAAAACTGCTTGAGCGTGAAGGTCAACTTGCCATTGGAGCGGCTTCAATTTTTTATCAGGGCATTTTGGAAGACATCGAAAAACACGATTACGACGTTTTCTCCCGCCGTGCTTCTCTTAGCGCGTTGGGTAAGATCGCAAAACTCCCCGCATTGTGGATGAAGATCCGCTCGTTATAATTAGCTGGCTACATTCTCCTCCTTATAAAGTAGGGCGACATTAATGTCGCCCTACTTTTGATATACTTGCCATGTGAAGAAATTTGTGATCTTGTTTTGTTTGGTTTTGGCAGGTTGTTCAAACAAATCCGCGCCAACACCGGAGACTTTCATGACACTTCGTTATTTGGCATTGGGTGATTCGTATACCATCGGCGAAAGCGTGGCAGAGGCCGAGCGTTTCCCAAACCAACTTGCGGCATTGCTTGCCAACGAAGGCTTGACCGTGGATGTGGAGATCATCGCCCGCACCGGCTGGACGACAGACGAACTCTGGCAGGGCATTCAAGCCGAAACCGTCGAGCCGTCCTACGATATGGTCTCCCTGCTGATCGGCGTCAACAACCAATATCGCGGACGGGACATCGAAGAATATCGCGAGGGGTTTGCCTTTTTGCTCAATAAAGCCATCGAATACGCGGGCGGGGATGTAAAACGTATCATCGTTTTTTCCATTCCGGATTGGGGCGTCACTCCCTTTGCGTACGGCAGAGACGCAACCACGATAGCAGCCGAGATTGACGCATTCAACCAGGTCAATTTGGAGGAAACACAAAAAGCAGGCGCGCATTATGTAGATGTGACACCTGTTTCGCGCAAAGCAAAAGATGACCCCTCTTTTGTTGCTGGCGATGGATTGCATCCCTCCGGCAAAATGTACGCCGAGTGGGCGAGGTCCGCACTGCCGGTTGCGCTTGAAATCTTGAAATAATAATTACGGAGAATCAATGCCCACGATCAAAGCCATCAATCATGTTGCCGTTGTCGTCGAGGATATGGAAAAATCACTCGCATTCTGGCGCGATGCATTGGGAATCGACCTGCACGAACTGCGCGATGTCCCTGCCGAGAAATCACAAGTGGCATTTTTGCCTCTGGCTGGCGCAGAAGTGGAACTGGTCATGCCGACCACCGATGATTCTGGCATCGCCAAATACCTTGCCAAACGCGGACAGGGAATGCACCATCTCTGCCTCGAAGTGGACGATATCGAAGGCATG
>DAOTXI010000303.1:0-1866 GCA_034435475.1 Anaerolineales bacterium | reverse complement strand
CCCCTTGTGCGATTCGACCTTGTCGGTGCGCCGTGTGTAAAGAATATGCCATTCGTTCTGAATATGAACGAGCGGCACGAGGACAGCGGCGCATTTCAAATAGGCATCGGCGTGGATGGAAATCTCAGCGTACCCATCCGTCTCTGCCGTTGACGGGTCCGCTTCCCGCAATTTCGTTCGCAGGAAATCCTCCGTGACAGCCGTCATTTTATGATTCTGACCTTACCGGACTGCCGCAATAGTCGCATTCCACGGTGATCTCATCCAGCCAGTCTACTTCGTCTGGTCGGACCGCCGCGCCGCAGGATGGGCAATGGGTGGGCAGGATGGCAGGTTTTCGAGGCGGCTCGGTCAGAATATCCGCCGAGGCGGGCAGGTTGCCCTGAATCACGGACGCGATCTCTTCAGACTCTGCCTTGAAACCATGCGAACGCAGTTCATCGACCATTCTTTCGCCGATCCTGCGCACGCGATGATAACGCTGCTGTGTGGCAAGCAGGGTTAACCCGCTGCGGAAGTGCGCAACCGCCTTTTTGCCGTCATTATCCAGCATTTCGGCGTGACCCGCCTCAATGTACAGGAAGGGCGCGCGCTCCGGGAAGCGGCGCTCGGCTTTTTTTGCGAGGTCGTGAAAAGCGAGCGCGGCTTCTGCGTAATTGCCTTCGCTCATCAGGCGATTGGCATGTTGAAGCGCGGGCGGCAGGGGCGGACCTCCCCTCAGGAATCTTCTGGCTCGTCGAAACATATCAACGCTCCTCTTCTATCCCGCTGATCTCCGATGAAAGCGCCGCACCGCGCGGGGCGTCGGTCGGCTCGATTTTTCGGGCGAAGACCAAAAAGCCTGTGTGCGCCACCATGCGGTCGGTGGGACGCAGCCGGGCGGGATTGGTCTTGTAATATCTCAATAATAACTCGCAGACTTCCACAAAGGCAAAGTTATTCTGCTTCAAGGCATATAAAACTTTTTCCACCTGGTTATAGGTTGGCATCAACGAACCGAAGAACCCGCCGGGTTTGAGCGCGGAACGAACCCGTGAAATGTAATCGTACGGATTTTGCACGTCAAGGAAGAAGGCATCGGCTTCAGTTTCGTCGAAACCTTCTTGAATATCGCGCAGTTTGAAGTCCACGCGCGAGGCGAGCCCGATCCGCTCAAGGTTTTTCCGCGCCAGGTTTTGCGTATCCGGCTTATGTTCGTAGGAGACCACCCGCCCAAGGGAGCCGACTGCGGTTGCAAGCGCAATCGTCATCGAACCAGAGCCGGTCCCGGCTTCCAAAACCGTCTGCCCCTCCGATACACCCATTTGAAGGAGAATATATCCGATGTCTTTCGGATACAGAATTTGCGTATTGCGCGGAAGTTCGTTCAGAACATCCGACAGCGATGGCTGTAACAAAAAGAACGGCGCGCCGGTGTGACTGAAAACCTGCGAACCCCAGGGTTTGCCGATCAGGTCGTCGTGCTTGATGACCCCGCGATGACTTTGAAAATCGCCGCCGCTTTGCAGGATGAAGATGAAGTGTTTGTGCGTCAGACCGACCAGTTGAGCCAGGTCGCCTTCGCGCGCGTCGAGATGATATTTCATGCGTGGGATTCTACCTTTTATTTCTCTTCGATGCTCACATTCAAAATCACATCGCCCGGCGGAAGGTAAACGCTCTGGGTCGGCTCGCGCGGCGTGAGTTGTTCCGCCACATCCAGCCCGCTGATGACCTGACCAAAGATGGTGAAATTCCCGTTCAAATGCGCGGCAGGCGCGAAGGTGATAAAGAACTGGCTTCCGTTCGTATCCGGTCCCGAGTTTGCCATGGCAACCATGCCCGGCTTGCTGAATAACAGGTCGCTCGATTCGTTCTGGAAAAGAT
>DAOTXI010000302.1:0-4042 GCA_034435475.1 Anaerolineales bacterium | reverse complement strand
GGTCCCACTGTGGACGATCCCACGCGCGAAGCGGTTGCAAAAGCCATTGGCGTGCAAACCGAATTCCGCGAAGACCTGTGGCAGCAGGTGGTCGAAACCATTTCGCGTTACGGGCGCAAACCGTCTGAGAATCAGAAACGGCAGGCGTATGTTCCGCAAGGCGCAATTGGTTTGAAAAATCCGGTTGGCACCGCGCCGTGCTTCATTATAGAAACAGAGAACAATGCCGTTATTTCTCTGCCTGGCGTGCCTGCCGAAATGGAACACGTCTTGCATGAGTCGGTCATCCCCTATTTGCAAAAACGTTACGGTCTGAATGAAGTCATCAAAGTGCGCGTCATCCACTGCGCGGGCTTGGGCGAAGGCATAATTGATGAAAAGATCGCCGACCTCGAAATACTCAACAACCCCACCGTCGGTCTCGCCGCGCACACCGGCGTGGTGGATGTCCGCATCACAGCCAAAGCCAAAAGCGAGTCTGAGGCGAATGCCATGATCGCGCAGGTCGAAACGCAGGTGCGCGAACGTCTGGGCAATATCGTCTTCGGTGTGGATGACGACAAACTCGAAACCATCACATTGGAAAAACTGGCTCAAAAGGGTTTGACCCTCACCGCCATCGAAAGCGGACTCGACGGGCTGCTCACCCGCAAACTTCCAAATACCGCTTCTTTCCCGGACTTGAACCTTGATTCGCTGACCCAAGCCTTACGCAACGCCCGAAACGACTCAAATGCAGACATCGCTCTTGGCGTCGCCGTCCATCCCGACGACCGCGCCGCCGACATGGTGATGATTACCCCCAAAGGCGAGAAGACTCACCGCATCACCTACGGCGGTCCGCCCAAAAGCCTTCCGCGCTGGAGCATGAACCTCGCCTTGAACTGGCTTAGGATGACTTTAGAGGAAATGTAGTGAAATCGAAACCCAAGCAGCGCAAAACAAACGACACGCCGCTGGTCATCCTTGCCTGGGGCTTGAATATCTTCGGTCTTTTGGCTGTCGCGCTGGTGATGGTGGCTTATTTCGCCTTGCAACCCGCCCGCGCCGCCACACAGGAGCCGCGCCCGGTCTTTACCGCCACCATGCCGCCGACGTTCACGCCGGTTCCGCAGATCGTCAACCTGCCGACCATCACCCCAAATCCGCGTTCGACCCTGATCGTCGTCCAGTCGCCCACACCATTCGTCCTGCAAAATGCCGGTCAGGGACGCGCCAGTTTCGCCACCATTGGGTATTCGGTCTCAGGCAGACCCATCGAGGTGTATATATTCGGGAACGGCGAACACGAAAAGATGATCGTGGCGGGCATCCACGGCGGCTATGAATGGAATACCATCGCGCTGGCGGATGAATTGATCCAGCATATTTTCGACAACCCCGAAATCATCCCGGACGACGTCACGCTTTACATCCTGCGCAACCTCAACCCCGACGGCGACGCCCGCGATCACGGCTTTGACGGGCGAGTCAACGACCACGGCGTGGATTTGAACCGAAACTTCCCCGCCAATTGGAAGAAGACTTGGGACCGAACCGGTTGTTGGGACCTGACCAAGACCACCGGCGGCACCGGACCCGGCTCAGAACCAGAGACGCAGGCGGTGATGTACTTCCTGCAATCGCACAAGGTCGAGACCCTCATCAGTTATCATAGCGCGGCGCTGGGAGTCTTCCCCGGCGGCGAACCCTGGGAGGCGGACTCGAAGAAATTTTCAAAGGCGCTATCCAAAGCCACGGGCTACCCCTATCCGCCCATTGATACGGGCTGCGTCTATACCGGCACGTTGGCCGATTATGCCGTTTCGCTCGGCATCACTGCGGCTGATATGGAACTCTCCACGCATAAGGACACCGACTTCGAGGAGAATCTCAAAGCGTTGGAAGCGCTGTTGAATTGGAGATAAGCAACTGTAGATCACGCTTTCAGCGTGACAGGTTCGCAAAGCAAAAGAAGGCAGGCTAAATACCCTACGGGCACATAGCCTGCCCTACAAAATAAAAAAGGAGACTGAATGACTCAACTCATAGACACATTATTCATCAACGCCATTGTGCTTACGATGGACGAAAAACTGACCCAATACGATCCCGGCGCGGTCGCTGTCAAAGGCGACTCCATCGTCGCGGTGGGATTTGAATCCGACCTCAAAAAAGAATTTTCAGCAAAAGAAGTTGTGGACTGCAACGGAAAAATCCTCATGCCGGGGCTGATCAACGCGCACACCCATGTGCCGATGACCCTCGTCCGTGGGCTGGCAGATGACCTGCGCCTCGATGTCTGGCTGATGGGGTATATGCTGCCCGTCGAACGTCAATTCGTCTCGCCGGAATTTGTCCGCCTTGGTACGATGATCGCCTGCGCCGAATCGATTCGCAGCGGGGTGACAACCTTCAACGACATGTATTATTACGAAGACGACATCGCCCAGGCAACCGCCGATGCGGGGATGCGCGCCGTGTGCGGCGAGTCCATCATGAAATACCCCGCGCCTGATGCGCCTTCGTATGACGACTCGCTTGCCTACGCGCGCGAATTCATCAAAAAATGGAAGGGACATCCGCTGATTGTCCCAGCAATTGCGCCGCACGCGCCTTACTCGACAAACCCGGAGATCATCCGCGCCTGCGTGGACCTCGCCAAGGAGTTCGATGTTCCCCTTCATATTCACATCTCCGAAACCGCATTTGAAGTGGAAAACATGCGCAATGAACAGGGGATGCCTGTCATCCCATACGTGAAGAAACTCGGTCTCTTCGAAGCCAAGGTCATCGCCGCGCATTGCGTGCACATCGACTCCGGTGAAATCCGCACACTCCAACATGCCAATGCGGGGGTGGCGCACAATCCGTCATCGAATCTGAAACTCGCATCGGGCTTTGCCCCGGTTGCAAAAATGCTTGCAGAAGGACTCAATGTCGGCATTGGCACAGATGGTCCCGCCTCGAACAATGACCTCGACATGTTCGAGGAGGTGCGCCTCGCCTCTTTCGTCGCCAAAGCCGCATCCAACGACCCGACCGTTCTCCCCGCCGCGACCACGTTGACGATGGCAACCCGCCTCGGCGCAAGGGCGCTTCACCTCGGCGACATCACCGGCTCGCTCGAGGCAGGCAAACGCGCCGACCTGATCCTGGTGGATACCAATCCCCTGCACAACACGCCGCGCTTCAAGCGCGACCCACAAAACGCCTACGCCCAGTTGGTCTATGCCTCCAAGTCCACTGATGTGACGGATGTGATGGTTAATGGCAAATGGTTGATGCGCGATCACAAATTGCTGACCATCAATGAAAAGGAATTGATTGCCCAGGCGCGCGAACTCACCGTCAAAATTGACGCCTTCCTGACCGAGCGCGAACAGTCGGTATTGTCAAAACTCATCGCATTGGGCGGCTCGATGGAGGAGGAATCGTTCGAGGTGCAGGTAAAGGTCAGGGTCGGGCAACCCAGCCTCATCGTCCAGAACATGAAGCGGGAGGAGATCGAAGTCACAACCCACAAGCATTACCGCCAGTTCGATGAATATTTCCTGTTCGACGATCCCGATCAGGGACGCCTGCGCTATCGGGAAGACAATCTCATCAACGAAAAGGACGAGATCGTCAACACCCGCTCACGGCTGACATTAATCGGCGTCCAACGCGAAGATGAGATCACCCACGACGTCCTGCTTTCGCGCAGCCGCTTCCTCGCGCCCGCCGCGCAATCGTTGAGGTTCTACCGCGAATACTTCAAGCCAAAAACCGAAGTCTCAGTGGAAAAGGACCGCCTGCGCTGGCACATCAAGTACAAGGGCACCGAATTCTTCATCAATCTCGACGAAGTAAAACGCCCCGCAATGGGCACCTTCCTTGAAGTGAAAAGCACGACCTGGAGCCGCAAGGACGCCGACCACAAAGCGGAATTGGTCAATGAACTGCTTGCCCTGCTTGGCGCGGGCAAAGCCGAAACCGTCACACAGGATTACATCGAGATATTGACAGCATAAACGCTTTCGAGATTTACCCACATGCCCGCAGACGGCGGACCGTTGACCGC
>DAOTXI010000301.1:0-19098 GCA_034435475.1 Anaerolineales bacterium | reverse complement strand
GATAGACCGCGGTCGGCCGTCTGCGGTCTATCGTCTATTCAACCGAGTGAAGTAAGACCCCATTTTGCGATGGGTCATGCAACAGATAACCATCGTTGGTCTTGTTGTAGGAGATGCCAGCCGCTTCCACGCGGGCGGTCACTTCGGCGAGCACGGAAGGATTCGGGTAATCCACGGTCATGAAGCGCAGTCCCACTGCATCGGGCGGAGGAGGAGGCGCGCCGCGTCCGTTCCAGGTGTTGAGCCCGATATGGTGGTGGTATCCGCCTGCTGAGACGAATGCCATGCCGATTCCTTTTGAAACGCCCATCACGTCGAAGCCGAGCACACCGTGATAAAAATCGACTGCTTCGGGAATATCGCGCACATGCAAGTGGACATGTCCCATGCGGGTTTCAGCGGGGATGGGGGTGTCGAGTTTGTCATCTTCTTTGATGTGAGTGAAGAGCGCATCAACATCGAGGGCTTCGCGCCCATCACTCCAGCGACCATCTGCCCAGCGGGCTTCGTAGTTGCCGTCTTTGATCGTCCACGAGCCATCTTCGGGCGATTCGCAATATAACTCAATGCCGTTGTCTTCAGGGTCGCTGAGGTAGGTGGTTTTGGTCATCACGTGGTCGGTGGGTGAGTTGGGAACTTTCAACGCAAACAAACGCGCCATGGCAATCGCGAGTTCGCGACGATTGGGGAAGACGATGGCGAAGTGATACAACCCCGTGCCGCCGCGATAGCGTTTGAGATTCGGTTCTTCGGTGAGTTGAAGCAAGTCTGCGCCGCCTGATCCCAGGCCTGCGCGATTACCCTCACGCCAATGCAGTTTCAAGCCGATGGCTTTTTCATAAAAGAGAATTTGATTCTCAAGGTTGGCAACGCTCAAGGCGACATATCCCATTTTGGTGGCGGGATGAACCGAATATTCCTGTGCTGTGTTTGGCTGCGTCATCATATTTACCTCCAACGTGGAGTCCGATGCCATATGACATCGGACTCGATTGTACTTTACGATTTAAGAAATCACATTCAGCGCCAATGCGCCTTCGGCAGCCTCAAAGCCGATCTTTTTATGCGTGCCGTCACAGAAGGGTTTATTGGCAGACTGCCCACAACGGCAGAGCGCTGCTATCTTTTCAACGGTCTTGGTGTTGCCTTCGGCGTCGGTGAATGTAAAGGTTCCCGCGATGAGATAAGGTCCGTTGGGTGAGGCTTTGACTTCGATAGTTTCTGACATGGTGGTGTAATTCCTTGAAAATGATTTTTAGGATAGAGCAAAGCGCCCATATGCCACAAAGATAGATAACGCGAGCAGAACAACATTCACCGGAATGACCTGATATTCCTTCTTTGGCAAATGCACAGTGAAAATGGCAAGTACCTGAATAAGTGTAAGCCCAATCGCAGCCAGAGGCGTGAGCCAGGGCAGAATACCGGTGAGGGCAGGGATGATCAAACCCACTGCGCCAAGCAATTCAGAGATTCCCACAAAGCGGATGTATCCATCCTGCTTATCATGCGCCCACGTCATTTGCGGATTCATGCGCACCTTATCTGGCGTGAAGGTCTTCATACTGCCTGCCATACCATACATGCCAGCCAATAAAACCTGTGCGACCCATAAAGCGATGTTCATTCTTGACTCTCCTTGAGTTGTTTGATAGTATACATCCGTTGCTTAAACAACAGATGTTGTTTAATTTACCAACCCTCACTTTGAAAGTCAACCAACAAAGACTTTCATTTGTTGACTAAGCAACAAAGGAGCAAAAGTGTTGCCGAACCCAAAAGAACTGGAAGAAAAACTAGACCCCCGCGTCAAACGGACCCGGGGCTTGATTCTGACATCCTTTGAATCTCTCCTCGCCGAAAAAGGATTCGAATCCATCTCCGTGCAGGATGTGACCGACAAAGCACAGGTCAACCGCGCCACGTTCTATGACCACTTCCCCGATAAATATGCTCTGCTTGATTATTCGATTCAAAAAGCTTTCATGACGGAAATTGAAAAACGGACATTGAATGTGTGCAGTTATTCCCCTGATAATTTGCGAAACCTGATCCTGGCAGTGGTGGAATTCCTTTCACGTGTCCATACCGTGTGCGCCCAGCCGCATCAACATTTTGAGTCTCTCATCGAAGGGACGATCAAGAAGCAAATATTTGAATTGCTGTCTTACTGGTTGAGAAAATCGAAAGTCCCCACAGAGATTCCGGTCACGGTTGCAACCTGGGCGATCTACGGGCTGGCGTCTCACTACAGCCACATGAAAAAACGCCCCGCCCTCGAAAAATTCGTGGACGAAGCGTATCCGTTGGTGGCGGTTAATTTGGAACAGTTTGCGTAAAAGATCATCTGCCCCTGGAATATAATCCCACGCGATGAACTCCAAGGCTCTGCGAAATTTTCTCTTTGCCCTGCTGGCGCTGGGGTATATTTTTTATTGCCGCGACAAGTTTCGAGATCGAAGGAAAAACATATTATGTCCTCTTCGACGATGCGATGATCTTGATGCGTTACGCCTACAACCTCGCGCACGGAAACGGACTGGTCTGGAACCCCGGCGAACGGGTGGAGGGAATCACAAATCCCTTGTGGACGGGGGCATGGGATTAATTCACCTCACGGGACTCTACATCCAAATCCTCGGCGCCTCACTCCTGACCTTGAATTTGGTACTCGTTAAAAAGTTGGTCGAAGCCTTTAGCGATGATCTCTTCGTCATGCTCTCCGCTGTGGCGTTGACCGCGTTCTATGCGCCGCTCAATTCCTTCGGCTTGCCCGGCATGGAAGTCAGTTTGTTGACCCTGATGCTGACCGGCGCCGTCCTGCTTGCGGTGAAAAAGCGAAAACCGATTCAAGTGGTTGAAACGAGGCGCAAGTTCTTTTAAACACAAAGGAACATGAAAGAAAGATTCTTGAAGTGAAGTGGCGTTCTGTTTTCGTGACCTTGTTTGCCTTTTGCCTGTTGACCTTTAACGCCCTGCCCGACGAGTGGAAATCCATCGAACGTGGAACTTCACCCGCCGTCCCGATTATGTTGCCGGGAATGATCGCAACTTGCAGATTGCCATTTCTCTTGAGAGAGTCACACAGCTAGGCGCATCCATCGCCCACCAAAACGTCCGCACGCCAATTGGGATTCCCGACATCCCTTTTATGCGCCCCGGTCACATGAAGTGGGATGATGCCTGTACCATCGGCGAACTCAAACCGGATGTAATTGTCTCATTGTGGGAAAACACCAGCGAAGAAGCTGCCCCCTTCATGACCGATTATGATTTCAGAGCGATCGCGCCGAAGATCAAGGGGTTTTTACGAAGAGATTCGACCAAGATCAATTCGGATGCGCTCCCGTAGTACCGACTTAAGTCGGCACTACCCGACCCATATTTTGTGATTCATGCACCGCTGAAATAATCTTCTGTACGCGCACGCCGTCTTCCAATGTGCAGGACGACTCTGCCTTCCCCTTGACCACATCAACAAAATGTTTCGTCTGTTCCTGGAACATGACGTTGCGCTCCCACCCCGCCGGGAGCGGATACACATCCCAATCCTTTTTCTCCGTCCGGTAGATCCGCGCCGCGCCATCCGCCAGATTCCATTTGATCGTGCCGTTCGTACCGATGATGCGGAACTCATGCTCCGGCGGCTGTTGGTTGTAATCGAGGTGCAGGCTGCCAAGCGCGCCGCCTTCGAAGCGGACGCCGATCTTGGCTGTATCGTCCGCTGTTACTTCGAGGTCGCTGAGCTTGCCGGCAAATCCCCAAACAGATTCGACTCTTCTCCCCACCAGCCACGGAAGATAATCCAGTGAATGACATTGGGTCGCCACCACGCCTCCGCCCATGTCTGCCCGAGCCGCGTAGCCCTGGCGATAATCCTCCCACGGATGCCATGCCGGTAAATACTCGCCAAAATGGACGCTGGCAGATACAACTCGCCCAATCTCTCCGTTTTGAATTAACTCTCTAGTCTTAACCATGCCGGGATGAAAGCGAAATTGAAAGGCTACGAGAACCTTCGATCTGCTTTTTTGCACAGCCTTTTGCAGAACGTCCACCCGTTCCATTGAACCTGCGATTGGCTTTTCGAGCAAAATGGCGCAGCCCGTTTCCGCAGCGGGGATGGCAACATCCAAATGCAGGGATGTCGGATTCGAGACGATCACCGCATCCGGTTTATGTTTCTTCAACGCTTCCGCCAGGTCTGTTTCGACGGGGTAGCCTGCCAGTTCGTCGTCAGACAATGTGGCTTTATGAGTTCGGTATAGGACAATGTCCGTTTCGCCAAGCGCGACCAGATTGCGCATGTGACGTCGTCCGACAGAGCCGAGACCGGCGATCAGGGTTTTCATGTTTCTGTCCTTTTACAAAACGCAGGGGCGAGGTCACCTTGCTCCTGTAAGAATTTACCAATTATCATCTTCCTCATACCCCCACTTCATCAACATCTCACCTGCGATTTCCTTGAACAACGTTTTATCGCGGACGGTGAAAAGCTTCTGCCAATTCCCAGCCTGCCCTTTTGGAAGGAAGGAGGCGATTCCTTCATTACGCTGCACCTGCCATTCACCGTCGGGGTTGGAGGACATTTCGGTCTTCACGCCCACTTCGAGTGAATTGGGGATTTCTTTTGCGCCCAAAAACACCCAAAGCTTTTTCATCTCATCGAACGGATTTGTGAGCAGGTCTTCGTAACGCAGGGTGTGATATTGCCTCTCGTAAAGTCTTTTCGCTTCGGAGTCGGTTTCGGTCAGGTCGTTCACCCAGCGGGAGGCAATGTTGTGGATGAATGCCTCGGTAAAGATTGAGCGGCGTCCATCGCTGATTGGGGCAGAATCCGCTTTGAGGTCCGTAATGATGCGTTTATCTTCCGCTGTCAGGAATTTGGATTCTTCGACGAAGTTGCGGAAACGCTCTGAGATCAGAACATCCCGCCCATCGCGGACGATGTTGACGATCTTCGCATCGGGATACAGGGAATGCATGTCGCGCACGACCTGACCGTGAATGACACTCGAGGGACTTTTGTCGCCGACGATTCGCTTGCCTTCACGGGCGGCATCGCGTTCCATGATGAAATCGGCGGCGGCGCGCAACACGAGCGGAGAAAGGTCGCGTCCGTGATTCCAACGGTTGGACTTGCGCGTCAGCCATTCCTCGATCTCGGCGGAGTTGACCAGCGATTTCAAAAGCGGCTTGCGCGTGAAGAAGTGCGCCTGATAATTGCAATGCACTTCGGGATGTAATCGCGCAAGTCGCATGAGTAGGGTTGTGCCGCTGCGGGCATGACCGAGGATGAAAAATTTTTCGCGTGAGAAGAACTGCCTGACCTCCGCCAATTCCTCTTGTGTAATGACGGGAATGGGGTTGCGGTTTTTCCTCTTCGCCTCGCCCTTGAGCAGGATGCGGACGGCAGTTTTGAGACGGGAGAACATGGTCTACCTTTTCCAATTCAACATCAACAAGCCAATCAGGCAGACGAGAATCCCGGCAATGTTGACCCACGAAATTTCGTCCTTGAAAACGAAGATCGCCACAGGGACGAGGATGAGCGAGGCGGCGACATTGACCAGCACGGCGGCAATCCCCAAATTCCAGCCCGAGCGGTAGGTGAGCAAAAATCCGAATTCGATTCCTACGATGGCAAGCCCCAGCCCGAGGCTCGCCCAGTTTAATTTTTTGAATTCACCAGCAATCCCGTTCTCGACGGGGAAGAAATAAAAGGTGAAGAGGGTGATGATGAAAGCAACGCCATAGGTCATCAAAAGCGATACTGTGAAATTCACATTTGCAGGCGTGCTCTTGGCGACAAAGTGATACAACGCGCTGGAGGCGATGGCGAGCGTGATCGAAAAATGGAAGAGGAACATCGAACCGTTTTTGCTCATTCTTTATTTGAAGTCAACCCGTTCCGAGGTGATCAGAATTTTGTAAACGATACTGGCGTCTGTCAGGCACAACATCTTGTCGCCTGATTTTGCAATGGAGCCATCAGCGCCGCCGATCCATGCCCAACCGTAATAGCATCCGGCCAGCACCTTGGTAGGAAGCACATCGCCTGCCCCAAGCGTGAAGGCGTAAGCGTAACATTCATTCTTGTCGTTCGGAAAATTCATTCCAAACGACAGGTTGAGGCCGTTTCCGGACTCGTTATAGAACTCAACATTAACTTGGGTTCCCTTGGGCTCCGGCTCCGGGATTTCAATACAATCAGGTGTTGGCGTTGCCGCTACACCAATTGTTGCAGCTGGAAGTGTGGGCAACAACGCCATTGTTGGCGGAAGGGTGTTCAACGGTTGCGGAGTTGCTGTAGGCGGTTCGGGCGTGGCTGTTGGGACCGCCGCTGCGGTTTGAGTCATCACCAGCCAGGCTTGCGCCACCGCAGAAGCGGCGACATCCTCGGCTCTGATCTCAGGTGTGGCTTCCCCGCTTCCACATGCAGAGAGAATAAGGACTGCCAAAATTAAAATGGTGATCGGAAATTTCTGTTTCATTAGTATCTCCAGCCCTCATTTTTACCATGAAACTGTGGGTCATGTTTGCAGCGTGGGAGTGGCTACTTGGGTTGGACAGGGAAGTCCATGATAATTCGGATCTTGTTGTTTGAAGAATTATGTATGGTTTACCTGTCGAAAAAACAAGCGTAGAGCGCATTCCAAGGCGCGCCAGATAATAGCGCAATTCTGCATTATCGCATTCTGCCGAATACGTTCTGGAGTCGCAGAGAAACGATTGGTATATAATGCAACAAGAAACTTTTCCATGCAAAGCCAGACAGAACTCGGAACCACATCCCCTCCCGATGAACACGCCGCAGACGCCATTCGCCGTTTGGAGATTCTCCAGCGCGTGATGGCTGCCATTTCGAGCGGCTTGTCGCTCAACCCCCTGCTTTCGGATATTCTTGAGGGGGCAGTGGAATTGATCGAAGCGCCTCACGGCACGATCGGGCTTGTCATGGAACGCAACGGTAAACAATTCGTCCGCACGGTGGCTGTCCACAACATGCCGGATGAGGAGTTGGGCGCAGAGATGCATTCAGGGGTGGGGCTGGCAGGCTCGGTACTGAAAGAGGGAAGGACGGTCCGTCTCGATAGATATGGAGATTTGGAGAAGCCGACATTAAGTGAAATGTCGGAGCATTCGGTGGTGGGGATTCCGATTCAATGGGGCGGAAGGATGATCGGTTTTTTTGGCATCGGGGTCGAAGCGCCGCGACGGTTCGTAGAACGAGATATACAAACCCTCGAGTCCTTTGCGCAGTATGCGGCGGTTGCCATCCATAATGCCAATCTATACAAAGCCAGCCAGCAGTCCCTTGAGGAGATGCGCCTGTTATACAACACAAGCCAGCGCATCGGGCTTTCCGATGATGTGGACGGCGTGATTGACGCCTATCTCGCCCAGGTTGCGGCTGGCGGCGAATATGTCTGTAACATCGGTCTGTATGAACTGGATGAAAATGGACAAAAGACCGCCGTGGTCGTGCGCGGACGCTGGTCGCCGCAGGGTGGGTCGGAGCGGCTCGAAGAGAAATACCCGTATGTGTACGATAACTTCGACCCGATCCTCGATGCGGGCGAGACCATCGTCATCTCGGATATTCGGACTCACCCCGACGTGCCGGAATCATTGCGGGTCATGCAGGTCGAATCGGGCAGGTGGGGACTGGTGATGATCCCATTGATGGTGCGCAGTCAGCGCATGGGGTTGGTCATTCTGAGTCACGAAGGCGTTCACAAATGGAGCGAAGACACGTTGAGTCAGCACCAGGCAGTGGCGGCGCAATTGGCAATTGCCATTGATCACCGGATGCAGCAAACGCTGTTGCAGGAACGCGGTCAACAACTCGCCGTTTTGCAGGAACGCCAGCGGCTCGCGCGCGAACTTCACGACTCGGTCACCCAGTTGATCTTTTCCACGACCCTGATCGCCCAGTCCATTACCCCCGCCTGGAAGCGCGACCCGGCGGAAGGCGAAAAGAGGGTGACAAGGCTCCTGGAACTGAGTCAGACCGCCCTGAGAGAGATGCGCTCCCTCCTGTTTGAATTAAAGTCTGGAGAAGATATCCACGATCAGAAGGAAATTCCTGCCACCTTGACGGGGCTTGAGCGTATCCGCCATTATGGATTGCCGGGCGCGCTTCGGCGTTTGTCGAAGGATTTCTCGCAGGATGGAATTCAGGTCAGCATGGAAGCGGATGAACAAACTGAGAAATATTTTGGGGGATCGAAGCCGTCGAAAGAGCCGGTGATCGAAGAAAGTGTCTATCGCATCGTTCAGGAAGCCTTGAATAATGCGGTCAAACATTCGCAGGCGCGTCATATCGCCGTGCGGATTCACATGGAAGACCCCGGGCGGCTGTCTTTCTCGGTCGCGGATGATGGAGTGGGGTTCGAACAATGGTCATCCGGCGTGACCGCATCCGCCGGAAGCGGGTTGGGGATGAACACCATGCGCGAACGGGCTGAAACATTGGGAGGAACGATGAGCGTTGTATCTTCGCCGGGCAACGGCACGACCGTTGAAGTAGGCATTCCCCTCAAGGAGAGAATTGAATGAAACCGATTCGAGTGTTGATTGCGGACGACCATGAAATCGTCCGCGAGGGATTGCAGATTTTGTTGAGCGAGGAATCCGGGGTCGAAGTGGTCGGGACGGCGAAGGATGGCGGTGAAGCATTGAGCCTTATCAAAAAGCATAAGCCCAATGTCGTTTTGATGGACATTGCCATGCCGGGCATGGATGGGATCGAGACCACAAAACGCGTAGTTGCAGATTTCCCCTCCACCCGCGTGTTGATTTTGACATCCTATTCAGACGACCTGCGCGTGCGGGATGCAATTCAGGCGGGTGCAACCGGTTATTTGTTGAAGGATGTCTTGAAAGCGGATCTTTTGAACGCGATCCGTTTGGCGGCTGAGGGTAAACCAGCCCTGCACCCGGATGCGCAGCAATTCCTGATGCGCCAGATGACCGGCGCGGATCCCCGCCCGCATTCGCGGCTGACTGCCCGCGAGTTCGACATCCTCAAACTGATCGCGAGTGGAAGAAGCAATAAAGAGATTGCGCTTGCCCTGAGCTTGACGGAAGGAACGGTGAAGGGATACGTCAGCGCGATCTTCGATAAACTCGGTGTGGCAGACCGCACCCAGGCGGCTCTGTATGCTGTTGAGCATGGGTTGGTGAGACCGAAATAGGGTCTTACTTTCGTCAGGTCTTTGACCCTTACTTTGGTCAGCATAACAGGCTGACCGATTTCTTTTTAATTGCCGTCCTGCGATGGTTTGATTTGGAGGCGTATTCTCCTATCATGGAATGGCTTTGGAAGCTCATTCCGTTTTACCGTTATCAGAAAAGGAGAAGAAATTATGCCCAATAGACGTATAACCCCATTCCTGCAAGTCCTGCTTGGAATCCTGCTGGTCTTTGTCAGTTCGTGCGGCGGGTCGGAGGCGGCAACAGAGACCGCCCCGGACCAGCCGGCAACGATTGCAAAGAACCCGAGCAACTCCAGCCCCATCGCCATCAGCGACGACGACTCGCTTTTGGCGGTGACGAACACCTTGAATGGGACGATCTCCCTCATCAACGTGGCGGGGGATGCCAACGCCAAGTTGACCGAGATCCAGACAGGCGATGAGCCGCGCTCGGTGGTCATCTCACCGAATAAAGCCTTTGCCTACGTCACCAACCAGGCAAGCGGAACCGTCTCGGTGATTGACCTCGCCTCGCAATCGAAAGTGACGGATATTCAAGTCGGTGTTGAGCCTTATGGTATTGCGTTGACCCCGGACGGCGGGCGCGCTTATGTCGCTAACTCGGCGTCCAACACGGTTTCCATTATTGATACAGCCAGCAACACGGTCGTCGGCACGATTCCGATTCCCGGCGTTCAGCCGCGCGGCGTGGCGATCACCAACAACAACGGCGGCGAAGGCGCGCAATTCGTTTATGTGACTCAGTTCCTCTCCCAGCCCACCGCCTCGGGCGGACCCGGTCTCGACCAGGGCAGTGAAGGCAAAGTCTTCGTCATCTCGTCAGAGGACGACACCCAGATTCAGGGTGTCATCACGCTTGCAGCGCACGATACAGGCTTCGCCGCGGATCGAACCGCGTTTGGGGGCACAGATAAAGACCCGACCTTTGCGTATCCGAATCAGATGCAGTCCATCGTCTTGAAGAACGGGCGCGGATATTTGCCGAACGTTGCCGCATCGCCGGAAGGACCGGTGAAATTCAATGTGGATACGCAAGCTTTCCTCTCCGTTTTCGATGTTGCGGCAAAGTCGGAACTCGCGGGCGGCACGATCAACCTTCATGCGGCTGTCAAAACGCAGACCTTTACGCCAAAACTTTTTGTCGCCAATCCGTGGGCGATTGCCTTCAAACATAACGCGAACGAAGGTTACGTTGTCTCTGCCGCAAGCGATGTGCTGGTGAAGATCACCCTCGACGGCAACGGCGTGCCGGAAGTCGTATCGGTGGATGCGGATGGGGGCACAACCAGAGTGCTGACCATTGATGTGCATAAGAATCCGCGCGGCATTGTGATTAACAATGCGGATACGCGCGCCTACGTTTATAACTTTATCTCGAAGGACGTTTCGGTGGTGGACTTGACCGCCTCTCCCGAAGCCGAGACGGCTCGCATCCAGTCGGCGGATCTGCCCGCTGCGGGTTCAGACGCCGCCAAATTCCTCGCTGGGAATGAGTTGTTCCATTCTTCGCGCGGCGAATTCGATGAAGGCGTTGCGGAGAGAATGTCGAACGAAGGCTGGCAGGCTTGTTCGAGCTGTCACCCCGATGGCTTGAGCGATGGCGTGGTGTGGGCGTTTGCCTCCGGTCCGCGCAAGAGCATTCCGTTGAACGGAACCTACAGCCCCGACAACCCAACCGGCAACCAGCGCGTTTTGAATTACTCGGCGGTGTTCGACGAACTCGAAGACTTCGAGTTGAACATCCGCGGCGTCTCAGGCGGGAAGGGTTTGATCATTCTTGCCGGCGGGACCGAACAAGACCCGAACGTCAAAGCCTTCGACCCGTCCAACGCGGCGCGCGAACAGTTACACATCGGCGGATTCGGCGCATGGGATGCCATCGTCGCATGGACTCAGTTCCGCGTGCCCTCGCCCGTCGCTCCGAACCGCGGCGTAGACCCTGCCAGTGAAACCGGTCAGCAGATCGCAAAGGGACGTGAAATCTTCACACAGGCAAATTGCCAGGCTTGTCACGGCGGCGCGAAGTGGTCCACTCCGCAGGTTGATTATGCGCGCGTCTCGCCCTTCCCTGAAACCATCACGGCAGGCACCCCGCCTGAGCCGCCGGTCGGTCAACTCGCGCGTTTCCTGCAAATCGTCGGCACCTTCGACCCGGCGAATCCCATCGAAACGAACGCCAACAATGCGCAGGCTCTCGGTCAATTGGGATACAACCCGCCGTCGCTCTTGAGCATCTCCGCCTTCCCGCCGTATTTCCACAACGGCTCCTGCCTCACCCTCGACTGTGTGCTGGAAAATCAGGCGCATCGTGAAGCGGGCGGCGTGACCGGCTTGCTGGACGACTCTGAAGGCCGCGAAGCCTTGCTGCAATTCCTGCTCTCGATTGATGGTACGACCGAGCCGATCAACCCGTAATTCCAGGTGTCATCCTGAGCGAAGCGGAACATCCGGTACTTCGTGTTAGAGACCCTTCGTTTTCGCTCAGGGTGACATGGAGAAGATAAGAGAAACCCTATGAATAAGCCATTGAAAACAAAAATATTCGCTCTTCTTTTGAGCGCCAGCCTCGTCCTCGTATCATGCGGCGGAGGCGGTGGCGAAGCACCCCAGGCACCAGCCACTGAAGCGCCTGCTGCCACCGAAGCGCCTCCAGCCGGACCTTCCTACACCATCCTTGGCGCAGTGAACCGCGACAAAACCCAATCGGCATTTACGCCCTTTGTAACGCTCGATGCGGATAAAAATCTGCTCGTTGTATGGGCGGAGAATTCATCGGGCGGCGTACGCCAGATCTTTGCCAGCCGCGTGGTGGGCGGAGATGCCGTCTCACCTTTGGGCGCATCCATCAACATCCATACCAACGTCCTTGCTGAATCGCCGACGATCACCATTGCAGGCGAAAACAACGCCGTGCCGTGGGCGGCGTGGTCTGAACCCAGCCCCGGTTTTGGAAACGTCCCGCAAATATTTGCGAGCCGTTTCATTGCCGATGCAGGCTTATGGCAGCAAGCCGGAGAGGATCGCGGGGGTGGCGAAGCGAGTCTCAATATCCACACCGACCGCGCCGCGACCAATCCCTTTATCCTCGGCGGCTCAACCGAACTGGGCCAGCCCGCCGTTCCCTGGGTGGCATGGGAGGAAGTTTCGAACGTGAATCCCTCCTCTGTGCAGATCTTTGTCGCCAAGGGCGTGAAGGACGATACAGCCATCGGCGGATTCAAATGGGAAACGGTCGGACAGGTAAAGGAAGACGGCGAGCAGACTTTGAATGTGAACCGCTTCCGCACCTCGCTCAACCCGACGATCGTATTTGCTGAGACGGCAAACTCGGTGCCCTGGGTCACCTGGCACGAAGCCGGGCGCGACGAACCCAGCCGCATCTTCACCGCGCGCGGCGTGGCAGACCCCAACAGCCCCGGCGGCTTCAAATGGATCAACGTGCCGCCCTGCGACCCGAACGACGAGACCAAATGCGCGTTGAACATCAACCCGCTCAACGATGCCAAAGACGCTTCGATGGCGGCTGGCAGCGCCGTCGCCGGGGAAGGCACTGTTCCTTGGATCGCCTGGCCCGAGATCGGGCAGAATGGCAAATGGCAGGTTTTTGTTTCCCGCCTCGACACCAGCACCCGCAACAGTTTCATTCAGGTCGGCGGCAGTTTGAACGTGGACCCGAACCACGATGCGCGCACGCCTTTCATTACCTTCATCGGTAACATTCCCTACGTGGCATGGCTCGAAGATGACGGGACCGGCAAATTCGAGATTCAGATGCGGCACCTCGCCTCCGATCCCCAAACCGGGACCTGGGCGCTCGACACCCCCGCCAACGGATTCAACCTCGACCCGGCTCTCTCCTCCTTCGATCTTGGGATGACGTCCTCGGGCGATACCATCTTCCTGGCCTGGGGCGAAGGCGACCCCGCCGCCGTTGCCGCGCAGATGGTCATCGGCGCATTCAAGCCGTAAATCAATTTTATGTAGGGGCAACCCGTCCATAATTGAGAACTCTCCATTCACCACAAGGGAGGGTTGCCCCGGCACGAAGGCGACCCGCCGCTGGCGCAATGAGGTGTTTGCAAGGATGTGGATGGGTTGCCCCTGCTTCAACGAATATGAACCCAGCCCACCTTGCCCTGGATGGACATAGCATCCTGATCGTGGACGATGCCGCGGCGGTGCGTGAGAGTTTGAGATGGCTCCTCGAAGCCGAACCCGGTCTGACGGTCATCGGCGATGCCGCCACCGGCGCGGATGCAATTCATAGAACAGCCGATCTCAAACCCGACCTCGTACTTCTTGATATTGAACTGCCCGATACCGACGGCTTCCACGTCACCCGCCAGATCAAAGCCATGCCGGACCCGCCTTTGGTCGTGATCCTCTCGATGCACAGCGACTCTCACTCCAAAAAACGCGGAGCGGAGGCGGGTTGTGATGCCTTTGTTGGAAAAGAATCAGGCTGGGAAGTTTTGTTGCAGGTCTTGCAAAAAGTTTTATCCGAGTCGTAACCCGGGCAAGCCGAAACCAAACGGAATCAACCACGAAGGTCACGAAGGAACACAAAGGAAAATGTCGCCACGGCAACAGGTCTTACTTCCCCTTCGTGTGCTTTGTGGCGAAACATTCTTGCTCAAAAAAACGTGACTGCTCAGCAATAAAGTCCGCATCCGCGGACTAGAAACCAGCCGCCGCAGGGCGGCTTCGCCGCTGTTGCCCGCGACTTCCAGTCGCCGCGCAGGTCTCAAAACATCATCATCTGCCCGGCCGCCTTCTCGACCGGGTCGCTGGCGATTTGTTCCTCAAAGGTCTCGCGGGTGAGAATGGACATCTCCAACAGACTCCGCAGGGTTCGGTATTTCACCAGCGGATATTTTTTCAACCCTTCCTTTAAAGACGGGTCGCGGTCCTGTTTATATGCCGCCAACGCCGCCCGCCCGCCAGGGATGACGATGACGGTCTGTTCGTCTGCGTGCTCTAATGCGCGGTGAATCAACGCCGAAGCCAGCACAAAAAACCTGCGGATGGGTTTGCCCTTCTCGAACCAGGTCAAAATCTGGTTTTCCTTCTTTGAAACATAACCGAGCCGTTTGGCGATCTCTTCCAGCAGGCTGAATATCTGTTGCAGTTCCTCCCGCCGTTTTGAAGCGTAATCCTCGGCGCGAAGCCTGTACTCCCCGCCATCCTTCTCAGCGTAGGAATTCAAAACCGCATACAGCAAACCTTTCGACGGGGTCATCAAGCCGATGAACTGTTTGTTCAGTTCCTCTTCCACTTCAAGAAAGATCGCCTCGGGATGCTTTTGCAAATACGTCACAATCGCAATTTCAGTCTTATCCGATAACGACTCATCCCTCTTCCCATCCAAACCAAGACCCCACATCCCCGTATCCACACCCTCGCCCGTCGAATAGTGTACGAAAGCCGCATCGCCTTTCAACGCTTGTTCCATCGCGTTTTGCGTTTTACGCATGGCAAGGTCCCATTCATCCCCATCCTGTTTCAACGCATTCGCCTCCGCCAGCGCGATCAGCCCCGCTGTATGGACGTGCAAATATCCCGCCGGTTCGCCGCGCGCCGACAAAAATTCGCGCATGGCGTTCCGTATCGTTTCGATCCCCATCGCGGCGGGCTTGGGTTTGCTTCCGCTTTTCCAAACGAATTGTGCCGGGTCGTGTTCGGTGCGCAATGCCACGCTTTCCAAAACGAAACCCGCCGTCTGCGCCGCCGTCAACGCCGAGGTCATGAACGGCGCTTCGGGTTCGGGCAAAATTCCAAAGACCGGCACGCCGTCTGCCAGCAATTCATTCAAATGGCTGAACATCGCATACAACGCCGTCGCATTCCACGCCCAGTCATACCGCCTGCGCCGCAACGCAACCTTGTACGGCTCAACCGCCTCCCTGCCCCACAGCCAGCCCGCCCACAACGCCGAAAGGGTCCAAAACGCCTGGTTCGGTCTTGGGATGGACCCCACCACTGCCGCAATCGGAATCTCCCGTTTGACCTTGTGCGCCAAATCCTTAAGGCGACCTTCATAGATGACGATGCCGCCCATCTCTGGAATCTTTTTGGGCCACGCCTCAAACCGGACGGGTGAGCCTGAGCCTGCAAACAAGCCGACTCCACGCTCGAGCATGGTCCACAGATTCTCCTCGCGGAATTGATTCAGCGTGGATAACTGCTTCGGGCGCGGACGTCCCGCCGGGTGGACCCAGAGCGTATTGCCCGCGTCGAATGCCAGCAGCAACAAAGCCGTCAACGCCCGCTTGCGGATCGGTGAAAGCGTCAACCCATCCAGCCGGTTCAGGATCGTGCCGATGAAATACAAAGGACGCGGCTGGTAATGCTCGATGGACTCCTCGGCATAGAAGCGGTCTTCATCATTGAGCGCGACCACCCGCTCGAACAACCTCGTGCGGTGCAGGGAATCCGTCGCGGCGATGCGTTTCGCGTTTTCCTTATCTTCGTCGTTTGTTGTTCGTTCACCCGCATCGCCGCAATGTTTGCAATCGTAGACCTTTGCATACGGAACGCTTTCGCCTTTGCGCCAAAGGAAAGCCTGGGCATGGATCTGTTTCTCGCAATTTTCGCATTTGGTCAGGTAAAGGGATTGCAGGTGAAATTCGAGTCGCTCCTCCCCCTTTTTGACCGCGCCCAGGTCGGCAAGCGCGGCGATGAATTCCGACGCGGGCGGCGGGTCGGCGAAGACTTCGAGCAGGAAGCGTGTAATGGGGTTGTTCGCCGTCACCAGCACGCGGAATCCGCTGCGGGCGGCTTCGAGAGTCAGCTTCGGCGAGAATCCGAATGGGTCGAGCAACCAGCCTCCGGCTTTGTCCTGAGCCGCAAGCCAGCCTGAGATGACTCCATCTTCAAGAGCGGGTAAAAAGCGTGAGAGGGGACCAACATCGGCGGGGTCGAATCCGGGGATATAAGGCTGCGGTTTCATCGCTTTATCTGGATAGGCGCCGCGCGGTTATGAAGTCAATGCCTTGCATATCACTTTGCGCGGCGCGGCGTTTAGATCAATTTCGATGGCGGACAATAAAATTTGGATCGCAAGGATGACCGAAAGGGTCGGCAGGATGACCGTGCCCGTTGGCGCAGGGACGCCGAGGCTGGCGTATTGAATCCATTTGATGCCGCCAAAGATCAAACCGAAGAGCAGGAGCGGAATGCCTGTCAATAGATAAATGGACATCATCGAAAAATCGTAGATGAAATATTTCAACACAAGGCGGCGCAGTAGTGTGCGCGTCAGTTTGAATGGGAACTCGAACAAGGCGCGGCGGATGGAAAGACTGGATGTTTCACTGCCATACTTCGCCGGGATGGTGACATCCTGTACGAAGGCGCCGAGCAGGTATAAATGTGAAAGCATCGAGGTCTCGAAGAAATAACCTTTATCCAGTTTGTCGAGCGGCAGTTGGGCAAGGATTTCAGCGCGGATGGCGAAGTAGCCGTTGGTCGGGTCGAAGATGTTCCAATAGCCGGTGGCGGCTTTGGAGAGAAAACTTAGACCAAGATTGCCGACGCGCCGGATGAAGGGCATTTGTTGAAGCGAATTGAAATCACGGAAGCGGTTGCCTTTGGCGTAATCGGCTTCACCGTTGACAAGCGGCGCGATCAGATCGGGGATGTGATGCGGGTCCATCTGCCCGTCGCCGTCCACCTTGACGATGATATCGCTTTTGTATTCCACGGCTTTCTTGAAACCCGTCTCCATGGCCCCGCCCACGCCTTGGTTCTTTGCATGACGGATCAACGTAATGCGCTTGTCTCGTTTGGCGGCAGCGGATACGAGGTCCGCGCTCGAGTCGGGCGAAGCGTCATCCACCACAATGATGCGGCGGACGAATCCCGGAATGCCCGCGAGGACGGTTTGAATCTCCCTCTCCACCCGAAAAGCGGGGATGACGACCGCGATCTTAAATCGCGCATAATTCATATTCAAAATTGTAATCGAAAAGGTGATAGAATCCCCGAAAGGAGAAACTTCATGCCCCCCGGGGAACGCATTCTCATCGTCGAAAACGATCCAGATATTGCCGATTTGATCGGCAGGCAGGCGCTTAAACCCCTCGGATATCAGGTGAACGTGGTGGGAGACGCCGGGTCCGCCATCAAACTTGCGGTTCAGACTCCGCCGGACCTGATCCTCGCCAATATCAATCTCCCCGGTTTGAGCGGGAAGGACCTGCTCGCAGCGCTCAATTCACAAAACGTAAAATCCCCCATCATTGTCATCGCCGAAAAAGGTCAAGAACACGATGCGATTCAGGCATTCCGGCTTGGCGCGACAGACGTGATGTTCTGGCCCCTGCGCGATGCCGAAGCGGTCTCCATCGTCGAACGCGCCCTGCGCCAGACGCAGGAGGCGCGCGAACGCCAGAAGCTTGACCGCCAGTTGAAAGCCACCAACGACGAACTGCAAAAGCGACTGCGCGATATGACCACCATCCTTTCGATCGCGAAGGCGGTCACATCCATCACCGACCAGCGTTATCTCTTCGACCGCATCCTCGAAAGCGCCCTGCAATTGGGCGAGGCGGAAATGTGCTGGCTGATGCTGCGAGAAGAGAAGGGCAACCAATACCTCTTACGCGCCCAACGCGGATTGCCCGATGCGTGGTCTAAGAAAATGAACCAACCTGTGGATGACGGCATCAGTTCGCTGGTGGCGCTCTCGGGCGAAAGCCTGTTCATGAACGGCGTACCCCTGCAAAAATTCAAGATCGCCTCGCTCGGCAAAGCCGCCGGGGTGGTGCCTATCAAAATCAAGAATGAGGTCATCGGGCTGATGGTCATTGTCCGTAAAGCAGACCGCGAATTTTCACGCGACGCGCAGACCATGCTGGAAGCGATGGCGGATTATGCCTCGATTTCGCTGGTCAACGCCCGGTTATTCCGCGCCCTTGAACACACAGCTGAGAATGCCCGCGCCGGGGAAAAAGCCCGTTTTGCCTCGCTGGACTCTTTACGGAAATCAATCAAGGCGGAGGGGGAGGCGGCGGTCTATCCGCTCAACCTGGTGTTGACCGAAATGCCCGGGGCGCTCAATGCCGAGCAGAAAAAAGCGCTTGAGACCGTAAAAACCTCGCTGGAACGCCTGATCCGCTCTTCTGAAAATACCATTGCCCCGCCCAAATAAACCCACCGCAACTATTCAATGGCTCGACAAGACCTGATCCTACTTGCAATGGACTCATCTCCTTCACTGGACCTTCTGGCGAAGGCTCTACGGGCATCGAGTTTCGATCCTGTCCTCGCGTCTGACCATGTCGCAGTGGATAAAGCGATACAGAATGCCATCCCGGCATTGATGGTGATCGGGGAAACATTAGCCGGTGAAGATGGTTTTTCCATCTCTGACACTGTGCTGCAACGCTTCCCCACCATGCCGATCATGCTGTACTCGGCGGGAAATTCTCCTGACTTGGCGATGAAAGTATTGAGGGCGGGCATGAGCGGGTACATCCATGCCCCGTTAAAGATTGATGAAATTGTAGAAGAGATAAAACGCTGCCTGGTCCGCGCCAGGGCTTTGGGAGACTGGCTGCGGCGCGAAGTGAAACGCACCACGGCTTCACTCGAGCAAAAGGCAAAGATATCCGAATCTGAACGCGCCAAATTGGATGCGATCATCTCCAACATCCAGGACGGTGTACTGGTCTTGGACGATCATCACTACATCCTGCTGGCAAACCAGACTGTCTTCGAAATGTTCGGTCTGAACGGGGCGCCGATTTTGGGCAAATACGTCAAGGACGTCATCCCCAATGCAGACTTGGGCGCCCTGCTCGACCGCGCCTACACCGGCGCATTGAAATATCATGAGATCAATTTCGATGATGGACGGGTCTACAATGCCCAATAT
>DAOTXI010000300.1:0-13580 GCA_034435475.1 Anaerolineales bacterium | reverse complement strand
ATAACCTTGAAGCGTTTATGAATAGCTAAAAACAAAAAAGACGGGCTGTTGCAACAGCCCGTCTTTTTTGTTTTTAGCTATTCATAAACGCTTCAAGGTTATCCTTACTGATGCGGAACGCCTTGCCGACTTTTTTGGCTTTCAGGCTTCCATCCTGAATTGCCGCCATGATGTCGTCCTCGTTGACCTTCATGAACTGCGCCGCCTCGGCGGGGGTCATGATGTCTGGCATTTTTGCCGCGCCGCCACCAGCCGCCGCGCCGCCGGTATTGCCCATGCCACCCTGCAATGCCTGTCCCATCAGGTTGCCGATGCCCATGCCAGCGCCGATCCCTGCGGTCAGACCTGCGCCGCCGCTTTGGTTGTTCGCCGCTTCGCGCATCGCGTCCGCCGCCTGGAGTTGGGCATAGGTTGCAGGGTCGAGATACCCGGCGTCCCGTAGTTCCTGAGCCGACTTCTGGCTGGGGCGAAGGCTTCCGACGATGAAAGTCTTGAGCGTGAGTCCAATTGACTCGAATTCAGGGTTGGCTTTGGCGCGGACCGCGGCGCCAATCTCTTCGATCAATCCGCTCAGTTTGGTGCCGATGTTGGGAGTCTCACCGAGCACGTCGCCGAGTTTGGAAACCAGCAAATTCTTCAAGCGTTCCTGGATTTCGGATGTGCGATAGGAGCCTGTCGCGCCGACGATCTGGGTCACGAACTGCTGCGGGTCCTTCACCTGGAACGAATACGTGCCGAAGCCCTGGAAGAAAAACCATCCCAAACCAACGCCGGGGGTCTGAACGGGGATCGCCTGCGACGTGCCCCATTTTTCATTTGCGAATTCCTTGCGCGAGACGAAATACACTTCAGCGGGGAAGGGAGTGCGGTCATTGAACGCCTTGCCGATGAAATCAATCAGTTTCGGGATGTTCGCTGTGGCAATGGTATGCCGCCCCGGTTTGAAAACATCCAATGCCTGCCCGTCGCGGAAGAAGACAGCGGACTGGCTCTCGCGCACGATCACCTGAGAACCGATGCGGAAATCGCCGTAACCCTCTTCGGGGAAGCGGCGCACGATCTCGCTGGTCATTTCATTGGGGTATTCAATGACGTCGAAAATTCTAGCCATGGTTTCTCTCCTTTGGATAAATAACGGGTTGATTATAGTCCATCTAATAGTCCGGTCAAGAACCGTTTTTCCTATTCATCTACGCCTCACGGAAAAATTCGTTTCCGCAAACTGTCCACTAATCTATAGTCTCTATTCCCTTTCCTTTTCCCATCTGTTTTCCCGTTCCCTTATCGCGCACCATCAACACCTCCGCCATAATGCTGACGGCGATCTCCTCCGGAGTTTCGGCTTGCAGTTCCAACCCCATTGGTGAATGGACTTTTGCAATCAATTCATCCGCTACCCCGTTTTCCTTCAACGCCTTGACGGTCGTTGCCCAGCGGCGCTTCGACCCGATCACACCGATATATGCGGCATTCGAGGCAAGCAGGGATGGAAGTCCAAGCGCATCCACACTGGACCCGCGGCTGGTCACCACCAAATAGGTTCGATTTGTGATCCCGAGCGACTCTGCCAATTTCCCCATCTCGACGGGGTGATACTCGTCCGCGCCGGGGACGGCTTTGGGTGTGCAGAACTCCGCCCTGTCATCGCTGACCGCCACGCGGAATCCCAGCCACTTGGCGAGATGCACAACAGCTTTACCGACATGCCCCGCGCCGATGACGACAAGAGTTGGAGCCGGAAGGATCGGTTCCACAAATACCTCCACCTGACCACCACAAACGCCGGGGTCGCCGCGCGACGGGTCTGCCATGTTGTAATGTAAATAACGCGGCTCGCCTTCACTGATCGCCATCCAGGCTTCATCGAGTACGCGGTGTTCCAAGTCGCCGCCGCCCACGGTGCCGACGAATTTTCCGTCCGGGTAGACAAGCATCTTGCTGCCTACATGCCGTGGCGTGGAGCCTTCGCTTTTGACGACCGTACAAAGCGCGGCGGGTTGGTTGGTCTTTTCGAGTTCGGATAAGGCTTGGTAGATGGATGTCATGATAATCAAGTACGGCAAAATTCATTTTGCCCTTGCGTAAAATCGCAAAGTAAACTTTGCGGTACTGCGCTTACTTTATCTTTCCCAACGCTTTCAGCACCCGCTCGGGCGTGAAGGGGAATTCGTTGATCCACACGCCGGTCGCATCGTGGATTGCGGCGGCAATCGCGGCGGCGACGGGCAGGTAGGGAAGTTCGCCCATTCCCCGCGCGCCCCACGGTCCGTTTGGGTCGGGGACCTCCACAAGCACAGATTCGACTTTTTCGGGAATATCCCAAATGGTGGGGATCAGGTAGGTGCTTAATTGGTCGGTCAACACACGACCATCGCGTGTTTTGAACTCTTCGAGGACGGCATATCCATGCGCCTGCACGATGCCGCCTTCGATCTGGCTGACGACCAGGTCTGGGTTGAGGGCTTTGCCCACATCATCCGCTGAAACGATGCGTTTGACGCGCACATGACCGGTTTCAGTATCCACTTCCACGTCCACGGCTTGAGCCACATAGGCGTATTGGAAGTTAGGCATCGAATAGCCGGTTTCCTTGTCCATGGGGGTGGTGGGCGGGGCAAAATATTGGAATTCGGCAACCGCGGGTCGTTCCTCCGTTTTCCATTTTTCGAGCGCCGCTTCCGCCGCGCCTTTGACGGAGTTGCCCGCCATAAAGGTTAGGCGTGATGCCGAAGCGGAGCCGGGGTTTCCCTGCGTTGCTGAATCCGAGGTGCGCATCTCGACCATGCTCATGGGGACGCCGATGCTATGCGCCGCGACCTGGGTCATCACGGTCTGGAAACCCTGACCCACCTCCGCGCCCGCATGATGAAGCACAACACGCTCGATCTCGGTCTTGCCGTGTATCTCGATCTTCGCCCAGCAATTTTCCTTGTAGCCGAACGAGAAGCCGACGTTTTTGAATCCAGCCGCAAACCCGCGTCCCTTGGCGATTGCGTTTCGCGTTTCGCGTTTCGCGCCTTGAGCCTTGCGTTTCACCAACTTCTTCCACTTGAACGAATCCCGCGCCGCAATGATCGTATCCACCACACTGACCGGGGTTGGGACGGGTGTGCCTACATCCAGCGTGTCCCCTTCGCGCAGGGCGTTCTTCAGGCGCAGTTCAACCGGGTCCATGCCGAGTTTTTCGGCAAGTTTGTTCATCTGCCCTTCCGCCATAAACAGCGCCTGTGGAGCGCCGAACCCGCGGAACGCCGCGCCGGGGACGTTGTTGGTGTAGACGCCATACACATCGGTCTTGACGTTGGGGATGGCGTACGGTCCGGTCGAGGTGATGGTGGCGTTGCCCAACACCTTGTTTGTGGTGTACATATATGCGCCGCCGTCGCCGATCAAAACATTTTCCGCGGCAACCAGTTTTCCGTCTTTGGTCGCGCCCCATTTGGCGCGCAGGATGACAGCATGGCGTTTGCCGTGCCCAATCATCGATTCGCGGCGCGACCAGATGATCTTGACCGGGCGTTTGAGTTTCATCGCCGCCAGAGCAATTACGATCTGCACCGAGAGGTCTTCGCGCCCGCCGAACGCGCCGCCGATGGCGGGGTAGATCACGCGCACTTTCTCTTCGGGCAGGTCGAGCGCGTGGGCAATGGATTTGCGGTCGGCATGAGTCCACTGACCGGCGCTTTCCACGACAACCCTATCCTCTTCGTCAATGTAGGCAAGACCCGCTTCAGGCTGGAGGTAGGCGTGTTCCTGCACCGGGGTGCGGTATTCGCCCTCGACGATTACATCCGCATTGGCGAATCCATTGTCAACATCCCCTTTGCGGATTTTGTAATGGACGCAGACGTTCGAGTCGCCCCGGTCTGGGTGGAGGAGAGGCGCATCGGGACGCATCGCAGCTTCCGGGTCCGTAAGAGGCGGGAGGTCTTCGTAATCCACTTCGACGAGTTTGATCGCATCCGTAGCTTGAGATTCGCTTTCTGCCACGACGACGGCAACCTGATCCCCGACAAAGCGGACGATGTCGGTGTGCGGTTTGCTGGAGCCGGGTCCGCACAACACAGGCTGATCGGGAATCTGCAATCCGTATTCGTTGATCGGAATATCTTTAGCCGTATAAACGGCAACGACGCCAGGCGAGGATGCAGCCTTGTCGGTGCGGATTTCACGCACACGCGCATGGGGACGCTCCGCCATGATCGTTTTCATGAACAACATGCCGGTCATGGCGCGGTCGCCGGAGTACTGGGTATCGCCGGTGACCTTGCCGAGCGCGTCAATGCGGGTTGAGGAGGTTCCTATGGAAGTGATGGACATGGGATTATCTTTTGTAAGTCTTTGCCTTGTATTTCGGGGGCGGCGCGTCGAGCGGACCGTACCGGGAAGGACCAAAGAAACGATACACAGCCGCGTAGACAAGTGAGATGACGCCCCCCATCAATAATGCGATCAAGAAGGCAGCCGATAGGTAGGCATATAGATTCTTGATGCCGAGGATCGGGCTTAATATCATTATCAGTCCCCGCGATTGATAAAACAGGGATGGCAATGTGGGGCGCCCAAGCAGTTGGTAGGGGATGTAGTATCCCGCGTCAATCAACCCGTCAATGATCAGGACGCCCAGCCCGTAGGACATGGCGGGGATGATCAACATCATCATGCATCCGATGCCCCGCCAGAGGTAGTGAGGCTGCTTTGATCTATCCTTGACCTTTACAAGCGTGGAACTTCTGTATTTGCTCATATGATCCTCTTGGGTCTAAATTTTTCCCGCTTCTTCGATGGCTTGTACGATTTTGTAATACCCGGTGCAACGGCACAGATTGCCGGTTATGGCTTGTTCGATCTCGCTCCGATTCGGGTTCGGTTTTTCTTCCAATAACTTTGCGCCAGACATGATGAAACCGGGGATGCAGTACCCGCATTGCACGGCATTGTGTTCGATGAATTTTTTCTGGACCGGGTTTAGCGTATCGCCATCCGCCAGTCCTTCGACGGTAACGATCTCCGCGTTGTGCGCTCGCGGAGCTGGGACGAGGCAGGACATGACTGCTTTTCCATCCAGATAAACGGTGCAGGCTCCGCACTCTCCCTCGGCGCAACCCTCTTTCGTTCCGGTCAACATGCCTTCTTCGCGCAACAGGCGGAGCAGAGTCTTGTCGTGACCGCTCGAAAAGAGAACCTTTTTTCCGTTGATCGTGGTTTCGATTTTGGTTTCAGGAAACGCAGCCAACGTTTGCGTTTCGCGCGTTTCGTTTTGTGGGACGGATAACAGAATCGGCTTCTTTGGCATCCCCGCTTCCACTTTTCCATCGCGGATGGCGGTCAACCCTCGGCGGGTGATGACGCGCACCATTTCACTGCGATAGTTTGCCGAGCCGCGCACATCTGTGATGGGTTTTGCAGATTTTACTGCCAGGTCTGCGGCGGCGATGATGTTCTTCTCGTTGAGTTTTTTACCCGCCAGGAATTTTTCCGCTTTCGCGGCGTGGGTGATGATGGGCGTCACCGCTCCCAGTGTGATCGAAGCGGATTTGACCGTCTCCCCTTTGAGGTCCAGAATAAGAGCCGCATTGACCAGCGAGATCGCCTGCGCCCTGCGAAGCGCCAGTTTGATGAACGTTCCGCGCTGGGTCCTGGTCAAGGCAGGGAAGGAAATCTCCACCAGCATCTCGTCCGGTTCCATCACGGTCTTTCGGACGCCGAGATAGAACTTTTTTAACGAGATGACCCGCGTTCCCCTTGTCGAAACGAGAGTTACTTTCGCCCCAAGCGCCATCAGCGGCGTGATAGTATCGTTGGCTGGGGATGCAGTGATGACGTTTCCGGCGACTGTGCCGCGGTTACGGATTTGAGGAGCGCCGACCTCCCATGCCGCCCGCGCCAGCGGGTACGCCCGCGAACGGATGAGTTTCGACGCCGCGCAATCGTTGTGGGTCACCAATGCGCTGATGTGGATGACATCGTCTTCGTCAATTGTGATCTGGTCCAGTTTAGGGATGCGGGTAATGTCTATCAGCGTTTCGATGCCTTTTCGCGCCCCGCGTTCAAGTTCAAGGATGAGGTCTGTCCCGCCCGCCACAATGCGCGCCCGTTCGCGTTTTTCAGCGAGGATGCGAATCGCTTCTTCGATGGATGTTGCGTTAATATAATTGTGCCACATAATAAAACCCGTAGGGACACGGTATCGCCGTGTCCCTACCATTTGATTACCGGCTTCCTGTCACGATTTCGGAGCGACGGTCAAATGTTTCCACGGCAAGCCGTGCAAGAGACGTGATATTGCGGATGGCTGCTGGGAGGGCGGTTTCATCGCCCAGGCTCGCTTCCACATTGTCCAATGCGCTCTTGACCTGCTCGTACAGGTCGAAGAAGGCGGCGTCGAACTGGTATATGGCTTCGAGTTCCTTCTCGTTGATTTTGACTGCGTCGAACAAGCCTGAATATCCGCGTGATGCGCCGCTAATCTTGTCTATGAAGGTGCGCAGGGCAATCGAAGCCTTCTCCATATCGTCCACAAGGGAAAGCATTCCACTGCTGACCATCTCCACCTGCAAATTCGAGGCGCGGCTCCATTGCTCTTCAAAACGCCGCGCCACTGTTTCGCGCAGGAGTTTATCCGCGTCGCGGCGGTTCTGCCTTTCCACATATCCGCTGAAACCGGGGATGAACGACGCCAGTTTCTTGAACGGGTCTACCTGACTGCTGACTTTCTCGAAAAAATCGCTCATGTGAGCCTCCTGCGGGAATATACGAGCAAAACTATTTTTTGTTTCCGTTTACGATTATATCGTTTAATTCCAGTTATAATCAAGTTATATTTTTCACAGGAGAATATCATGTCCGAACAAGTTAAACAGCTACTCGACCTTGTCGGGAATAGCATTGCATTGGAGGGAAATCAGGTCCGCGTGCTGGATGCGGAAAAATTTCGCGCCAATGTCGGCAAATTGGTGGAACGCTCCGCGCTCGCTTCAGACTCAACCGCGGGCTGGTCCCGTTTTCTGATTCGGGGTGCGGCGCTCGAACTTGGTGTTTACCCAGCCTCCATTCACGAACTGTACATGGCTCGCGGGCGCGGAGACGCCCCCATGACGTTTACCACGCCTGCCTTCAACCTGCGCGCGCTTTCGTATCACGCCGCCCGATCCATGTTCCGCGCCGCAAATAAGATCAACGGCGGAGCGTTCATCTTCGAATTGGCGCGCTCCGAAATGAGTTATACCGATCAGCGACCTTCTGAATACGCCACGAACATTTTCGCGGCCGCCATCGCGGAGGGATTCTCGGGTCCGGTCTTTATTCAGGGAGATCATTTCCAGGTTTCCGCCAAGAAGTACAAATCAAATCCCGAAGCGGAATTAAAAGCGGTTCGCGACTTGTGCCTCGAAGCAATTGCCGCCGGTTTCTTCAACATAGACGTGGATACCTCCACGCTGGTGGACATCAGCCTGCCCACCGTCTCTGAACAGCAGGCATTGAACAGCAGGCTTTCCGCTGAATTATCCGCATTTATCCGCGAACATGAACCCGCCGGGGTCACCATCTCCATTGGCGGCGAGATCGGCGAAGTGGGAACCGAAAATTCCACCGAGCCTGAACTCCGCGCTTACATGGATGCCTACAATACCGAAATGCAGAAGGTCGCGCCGGGCAAGCCAGGCTTGAGCAAGATCAGCGTATTGACGGGTACATCGCATGGTGGCACGGTTCTGCCAGACGGTTCCATCGCCGAAGTAAGCATTGCCTTCGATGTTTTGCGCGATCTCAGCCGCGTTGCCCGCAAGGATTACAGCATGGGCGGCACGGTCCAACACGGCGCATCCACCGTCCCTGAGGAGAATTTCAATAAATTCGTCCAGCATGAAGCCATCGAAGTCCACCTTGCCACCAACTTTGCGACCATGTTCTTCGACAACGTCCCGGCGGAGTTCAAAAAGGAAATGTATGCCTGGCTGGATGCCAACTCGGCGGGCGACCGCAAGCCAAATATGACCGACGAACAGTTCTATTACAAGACCCGCAAGAATGTCATCGGTCCGTTCAAGGCGAAGTCCTACGCATTGCCCGCTGAAACGCAGGATAAATTATCGAAGGCGTGGGAGGCGCAGTTCGCCAAATTGTTCGATCTGCTTGGTGTGAAAGATACGCGGAATTTGACCGATAAATTCATCAAGCCCGTCATGATTCCGCCCGTCCTGGCAGATTATGTTAAAGATGCTGTCGCCGCTGAAGATGTAAGCGATCTTTCGGACTGACAAACAAGCGTAATGCCGGTCTCCGATCAAGGCGTGACAAAAGATAGATATACCCTCATTCCCCGCACGGCGATATTTGTCCGGCGCGGGGATGAGTATTTATTGTTGAAAGGCGCGCCGACCAAGCGGCTGTGGGCGGGGAAATATAACGGGTTGGGCGGTCATGTGGATCGCGGAGAGGATGTCTTAACCTCTGCCAGGCGTGAATTGATCGAAGAGGCGGGCATCACGGCGGATTTGTGGCTGTGCGGCACCGTCATCGTGGATGCAGGGGATGTGGGAGTCTGTTTGTTTGTATTGGTGGGGGAGAACGCTCAAGGCGAAATCCGAGGCTCGCAGGAGGGCGCCCCGGAATGGGTCCGGTATGAAGCGGCTCTTCACCTTCCCGCAGTCGAGGATTTGCCCTTCCTGCTTGAGCGGATTCATCAGATGAAGCGCGGCGATCCGCCTTTTTCGGCGAGATCTTTTTATATGGGTGAAAAGTTGTGTGTTGAATTTGCGTAGCGCCGACTTTTGCACTTTGACAAATTAATAGCAATCCGACATAGCGTAATAAAGGGTCTAAACTCGATGTAAAACTATCAAGGGATTCTCGAACTAGGGAACGTAACGTTTCGAGATTGGTTAGTAGTTTGGCGATGGTTGAGGCTCGTCCGAGCCGTGGGCGTTTGTCCGCGCGGCGACACCAGCGAGAAGCCTGCTTCATCTATTAAGAGCAGCGTTGCATTCAAGTCTCGCCACTTTTTTTTGATCTTGGGCCAGACCCAACGCTCCACTGTCGGATCGTTTCATCATTACGTTGAATGACCAGCCGCTGCACTTTCTGGCAACTCCAGCTGTTGACTTGTGCCATAGGGTCTGAAGCGCCAGAGTATGCCACAAAATCATCCAAATGACTTTATTTTATCCAGGGTCAATAATCGCCTTTGGCGGTTTGCGAAACATATCTCCACTCCTTTTATCTGTGAATGCGCTGTCAAAATTACCAATTATCTCTATGGCACTGGCGTGGGCGGCAAAACCTCCGGCAAAAACTCCAGCGTCGGCGCGGGGGGACGGGCGATGGTGAAGCCCTCTTCGTTCTTATACGTGAAATACGAGACCTGACCGGGAAAAATCTCCACCCAGGTTTGCACGCGCTCATCGTCGTATTTGAATGAGATTTTGTAAAGCCCGGCGGGCAGGTCGCCCAAAACCAAATTCTCCTGATAATACGGGTCCGGGTTGACCGCGCCGCCTTTCCCGTAGGTCCGAACCGTGAAGGTGCGCGAGGCTCCTTCGGGCGCGACCAAAACTTCCATCTGTTGAATCAATTCGTCTTTTTCATTCACGATGCGTCCCGCCAGCACGCCCCAGCCCTGCGGGGGAGCGATCCATAGTTCGGGATTATATGTATAGAAGAAGGAATTATTCGGCAGGCGCACTTCAAAATGCAAATGCGGACCCGTCGTCGCGCCCGTCGCGCCGACGAAGCCGACCACTTCGCCCGTCTCCACATGCTGACCGACGATCACATTCATCGCGCTCATGTGGGCGTAGACCGTATATAACTGCTGGTCGTTGTAACCGAAGTCATGCCGGACGGCGACCGCCAGTCCATACGGGTCGGTTGTGTCGCCGGGCGTTTCGAGGAACAAGCCCCAGCCCGCCCAAACAATGGTCCCGGGTCCAGCCGCCATGATGGGCGTGCCTTCCGGTGAGGGAATGTCCACGCCGGTGTGGACGATGTTGCGCCCAAAGAACACGCCGCCGTACCGATAGTCCGCTGAGGGCCAGTTCTTTTGATCTGCGGCGATGGGGCGGTTGAAAAAGAAATGATCGTACGGACCGATTGCCCAGGGAACGGGATACAAAGGCGGTCGCCAGTTCGTGATCGGTTCCGCGCCGGGGGTTGGAAGGCTGAACTGAAACGGCTGGGGCGATGGGGTGATCGCCGCCTCGAATGGGACCTCAGGCTGATTCTGCGCTTCGGGCTGAATCACCGGTGTCGGTGTGGGCGCATTACCGACCTCGTAGGTGCAGGCAGTGAGGAAAAGAAAGAGGATTGGGAAGAGGCGTTTGAGAGTCATCGTATGGCGTACTGCAAACTGAAGTTTGCAGTACCACGCGGCATCTACGGAATGATCGTCGGCGGGGTGGGCGTGGATGTGGGCGGCAGGGGCGTGGAGGTGATGGTCGGAGTCAGCGACGGGGTGAAGGTCATGCGCGGGGTGCGGGTGGGACGTTTCGTTGGCGTGAGGGTCGGCGTATTGGTGGGAGTCAACGTCGGCGCGAGGACTTTGGTCGGCGTGATGAGCGCCTCGACCGGGTACAACTCGCGCATGGCTTGATACCAACTCAAACCGCCGGTCATGGCAAAGGTGCTGAAGCGCGCGCCTTTGTAATACGTGCGCCAGGTCGGCAATGACGGCAGGCGTTCCCAGCCATAGGCTTGCGCAAGGGAAGTGACGTCCACCCAGTAGCCGGCAGGGACAGGGGCGTAATCGCCGCCCTGTTCGTACGTGCGCGGATCGAGATCGTACCGCGCATTGAGATTCCACGGCGCATTGTGGATCGGCTCGCCCAATGAACCATCCTGCACGGCACAGCGGACGTAGACGCGCCAATAGGTCTGCGAGCCGCTGTCTTCGCGCAGGGTCACCATCCACCCGGCGTTGGAAATCAACGAATTGATGGCGAAGGCGCGCCCGGTATAAAGCCAGTCATCGTCCAAGCCGGGTTCGAGCGATGTTGTTAAAGGAACGAAGGCATTTTCCAGGCTGGCGAGCGCGTCCCAACCGGTCTCCTTTGAAACGCGCGCCCGCAGAACGTTGAACGATTCGTCTACGAGATCATGCAATCGTGGAAAGGGCGCCTGCACATCGTTTATCGGCACGACCGTGAA
This sequence comes from Anaerolineales bacterium, assembly GCA_034435475.1. Lineage (GTDB taxonomy): Bacteria > Chloroflexota > Anaerolineae > Anaerolineales > Villigracilaceae > Villigracilis. The sequence goes on along the minus strand of DAOTXI010000300.1, from coordinate 2,435 downwards.
GCGCTGGTTTGGCACATCTCCGCCCGGTGTGACGACCGGCGCCCAAAGCGCTCCCGGTGTTTGGCTCTCTGCCTGGGTCCATGAATCAGGCAAAGGCTTGGGAAGGGCCGCGCTTCCCCAGGTCATGCCGCGCACCCGTCCGCTGAGGGGAAGCGACGAGATCAGGACATCGCCTTCGAGGTCGTACATCGTCAGAAAGGTTTGGTTGGCAGTGCCGACCGCCGCCAGCACGCGGTCTTCGGCTTCGTTCCATGTGCCGATGTCGCCATCGCCGATCCAATGCGCGGCGCGTTCCGGTTCGGCGGCATTCCAAAGATATAAACCGCTGAAGCCGACCGTCTGCGAAATGGACGACCATAACAATTGAGAGCCGTCGCGATTCCAAAGTGGAAAGTTTTCGGAGGCGAAGGGTGTGTTGCTCAGGTTTTGATAACGGTCGTCGCCGGAGAGATCGAGGTTTGCCAGCCATACATCGCTGTCGCCGCCGCGGGTGGAGATGAACGCCACATGTCGTCCATCCGGCGCCCAGACCGGCGAATGATCGGAGGCGCGTTCCTGTGTGAGCGGCACAACTTCGCCCGAGTCCACGTTCACCACCGCCACTTCGAGATTCTCGTTGACGTAGGTTTCGAACGCCAGCCACTGCCCATCCGGCGACCACGACGGAGCGGCGTCGTATTGCGGCGAGTTTGTCACCTGCTTGATTTCGCCGGTTTGCAATTGCATCACGTACAAGTCCCAATCGCCGTCGCGGTCTGAGGCAAAGGCAAGGCGCGTCCGGTCCTGGTTTAAGACCGGCGTGATGTCATTCGACTCTCCGGTCGTGATGCGGGTCAGGGTCAGGTCGAGCGAGCGGAAGAGAAAGAGATGAGCGAAGCCATTTTCTTCGATGGAGAGGAATGCCACCTCACTGGCTGGGTCAATGACCCGCGCCGGAGTCGCTTCGACGATCAGCGATTCATCTGTGGGGAGGGCTGTGGATTGCGCTTCTGGCTGGGAACACGCGTTGAGCAGGGATGCAATTAATGCGAGAGCAAAGAACATTTGCCACAGATTTCGCGGATTTGCGCGGATTGTTTGAAATGTCATTCTGAGCGGAGCGACACATGCACCGAGCTGCGGATGCAGTGCCGGTGAGAATCTCTGCGCGCGAGCAAGAGACTCTTTGGTCGCAAAGTGTCCTGTTGACACGGTGCAGGCAGAGTGGCATATTCTTTTTATATTCATGTCAATTCGAATCCACTTGGGGATTTACTTCAAACGTGAATTGACGCGGTTCATCGGCGGGACCGCCATCGGGATAATACAGCCGCGCGTCGAGCGTGTACGGGTTCCGCACCTCGCCGCGGATGTGCATGGTGAATTCCAATTTCCAACTCATCGGCTCGACGATGCTGGTCGAAGCGACCTCGTCGCCCTCGGCGTCCTTGAGGCTCACTTCGATGTACGGGCGCTTTTGAAACGGCGTGACTTCCAGATTAACCCTCAACCTGTGCCCGTCGGGCCAGGCTTCGGCGGTCAGGGACGTGATGTGAGTCTCTTCAGGCGTGGCGCCGGTCAGGTTGTCTTCGTGGAAGAAAAAATCCATGCGGCGATTATACCCGTTGGGTTTGGGCGGGTTTGCGCCGCCGCGTGAGAGTTGGATTACAGTTTCATTAAGGGAAGAAAGTTAAAGGTGGAAAGTAGGGAGTGAAAAGTGGAGATTGTGGACGTATAATGGGTAAAGTTTTCACATAATTTGCGAAAATAAATTCACTAAAAGTTTCTGATTCGTATGAATATTGAAGCCATCTCTTTGCCCCTCAAGCGTTTCCTGCTCGTCGGGCAATGCCCGGCGGAGTGGAATCACTTTGACCTGTACCTATTCCGCGATGGCGAGACTGCGTTCTATGCGGGGCAGTCGCAGGTTGCGTTTGTGCGGGTGTGGGAGCATTTGCTGGGCGGCTTTCATGGACATTCCATCGTTGGGCGTTTCATCTGGTGCAATTGGCCCAAGTCGATGAGTTTCCCTGTCGAATTGATGAGTTCCCAGTCACAGCAATTCGACGGGGTGGGGAATGATCTGAATGCTTCGGAGCGTCTGTTGATCGAGCGTTGGTCGCCGTGTTTCAATGTGTCGTTGAACGATCAGCCGACTCCTTTGCCCGCAACTTATCTGCCGCCGAATGCTCCGTTCAGACGCAGGCGGGGTTTGAAGGCGCTCATCCATGAAGCGGAACGGGCGGTTAAGGCGGAGGATGAGAGGCTTTGGCTGGATCAATTGGATTAGTAAAACACGGAGTCAAAAGCGGCGCTGTGGCGCCATGGCGACACTTTTTGTACAAGAATTTTTGTTAATTACGGAGACACTGAGTTACAAAGTTCTTTTAACTCACCTTGCGCAGTTTGTGCCTTTTAAGTAAATCGTCGAATGTTTCTTTACAGATATTGACCGC
>DAOTXI010000299.1:0-3359 GCA_034435475.1 Anaerolineales bacterium | reverse complement strand
ATTTCGCACCCGCGAAGGACGCAGGCAGGCTGCCAAGAATCTCATCCTGACCGGCATTGACGGTCTCATCGTCATCGGCGGCGACGGTTCGCTAACCGGCGCCAATATCTTTCGCCAGGAATGGACCTCGCTTACCGCAGAATTGGTCGCCTCAGGCGAGATCACCTTGGAACAAGCCTCCGCCTACCCGAATTTTTCTATCGTCGGTTTGGTCGGTTCCATTGATAACGATTTCTCGGGCACGGATATGACCATCGGCGCCGACTCCGCCCTGCACCGCATCACCGAGGCGGTGGATGCGATCACAAGCACGGCAGCGAGTCATCAACGCACTTTTGTTGTCAAAGTGATGGGGCGCAACTGCGGCTACCTTGCCTTGATGGGCGCCCTGGCTTGCGGCGCGGACTGGGTGTTGATCCCCGAGTCGCCCCCGGATGTTGAGAATTGGGGCGATGTTTTGGCGGAACGCCTCCGCGCTGGACGCAACGCAGGACGCCGCGACAGCATTGTGATTCTGGCGGAGGGCGCGCGCGACCGACATGGAAACTACATCGGCTCCAGCGATGTTCAGCGCGTGCTGGAAGAGAAACTCAACGAGGAAGTCCGCGTGACGATCCTGGGGCATGTCCAACGCGGCGGGCGTCCGAGTGCGTTCGACCGCACACTCAGCACACTGATGGGATATGAGGCTGTGAACGCCATCCTCGAAGCCAAGCCCGAAGAAGAACCAGTGGTGATCGGCATCCGTAACAACCGGATGACGCGCCTGTCTCTGACGGAAAGCGTGAGCAAAACCCAGGCTGTGGCAGAAGCCATTAACTCTGGCGATTACGAACGCGCCATGTCCCTGCGCAGTTCTTCATTCAAAGATGCGTTTACCACATTCAAGACAATGGTACGTGCCCTGCCCCATCCTACCGACCCTGTCAGGAAACGCTTCCGCGTTGCGGTATTGAACGCAGGCGCGCCATCCCCCGGTATGAACACCGCCGCCCGCGCCGCGATCCGCCTCGGGTTGGATGCGGGGCATGTAATGCTGGGAGTCCGCAACGGGTTTGAGGGATTAATAGATGACGACCTGGAAGAAATGAATTGGATGAGCGTAAGCGGATGGGCTTCACGCGGCGGCTCGGCTTTGGGCACGACGCGCCGGGTTCCGAAAGGGCGCGACCTGTATTCCATCGCGCGCGTGATCGAAGACCGTCGCATTGACGCATTGTTGATCATCGGCGGATGGAATGCCTACGAAGCCGCATTCAACTTTTTGAGCAACCGCCCGAATTTTCCATCGTTCAATATTCCAATGGTCTGCCTGCCTGCATCCATCAATAACAACCTGCCCGGTTCCGAGTTCAGCATCGGGGCCGATACCGCCCTCAACAGCATCGTAGACGCGGTGGACAAGATCAAACAATCCGCTGTTGCAACAAGGCGCTGCTTTGTCGTGGAAGTAATGGGGCATTACTGCGGGTATCTGGCTTTGATGGGGGGCATGGCAACCGGAGCGGAGCGTGTTTATCTTCATGAGGAGGGGATCAAACTGCGCGACCTGCAGGAGGATGTGGAAAAACTGCTGGAAGGATTCCAAGCGGGAAAGCGGCTCGGGTTGATGATCCGTAACGAGAAAGCCAACCGGGTTTATGATACGGCATTCATCTGTTCCTTGTTCGAAGAAGAGGGAGGCGACGTATTCGATGTGCGTCCCGCCATCCTCGGGCATCTGCAGCAGGGCGGCGACCCTTCTCCATTCGACCGGATTCAGGCGACTCGGCTCGCGAACATGTGCCTCGAATATTTGATAGACCAATGCGGGAAGAAGGAACACAACAGCGCCTTCATTGGGATGCAGAATGGCAAGATTCAATTCCACGACATGCGCGACTTCGACCGCATGATTGACGCCGAGTATCAACGTCCCAAAGAACAATGGTGGCTGGAATTGAAAGGCATCGCCAGTTTACTGGCAAAACAGGCGCCTCAAAAATAATTATTCAGAGCAACTTCGCATCTTGTTACCGCGCAAGGTTGCTTATTATTTCGCCTTACGCGCTTGCCGCGCTGAGCAAAGAGCGGGCGGTCAGTTGAAGTGCGGTGTGCGAGATGGGCAAGGTACGTTAATAAATACTCATGAAAAACGTATCTTATCCGTTTGCATGGCGTGGGGAAAGCGTCAAGCATGACTCAAAAGCCCGTGATACATTTACGGACGCGGGGCAATTTCTCTTCTCCTCCTGCGCAAGATCGAAAGAGCCAGACCTCGGAGTCTGGCTCTTTCACTTTTTAACTGACCTTACGCAGTTTCCTCGTAGCGCGACATTCATGTCGCTCTGAAAACGCGAGATAAATCTCGCGCTACCGCGTAAGGTGAGTTTTTAATTCGCCCACCCGCAGGGGGATTGGAAAAAACGAAGTTCCATGTAAAATTCCTCCCCATGATAAATAAAAAGACATTCCCCTATCTTGTGTTGCTATTTTTATCAGTGGTTGCGATGATCTTTGCGCTGGTGTTCCTCTGGTTCATGGATGTGGATTCCCCAACGTTGGAGGCTCAAATCGTTTCCACGCTCCGGCTTGGCATTCCGTCCGGGATCGCGTTAATCTTCCTGATCTGGTTTGGCGCCGGGATCGACGCGCTGCTTTCCCGAATTCAGAAGCGTTCCACCCGCATCCTTGCATCGCTGGTTGTATATCTCGTCCTACCCGGCACACTTTGCATCGGCTTGCCCGCCCTGATCATCATTCTCTTCTTTCAATCTGCCATCCCATCTGATGAAGCGAGTCGCGGATTTGGAACGGGACTTTTCCTGACCCTGGCTGCCATCCCTGCCTTGATGGGATTTTTCTTCGTATATATCGGCGCCGGAGTCAATGCAGCATCCCGCTGGCTATCAAAACGCATCTGGCGTGATGTCGAATCATCGAAGCCAGATGGAAATAATCCCGTCACTTTGAGCTCGGGGTAAAAAAAAGCCCCGCACGAAGCGGGACTTGTGGGCGCTAAGGGACTCGAACCCCTGACCTTCTCGGTGTAAGCGAGACGCTCTAACCAACTGAGCTAAGCGCCCAACGGGGAGCATTATACATGCGTTTCAATAAAACAGGAACTGAAAACCCCCTGCGTTATAATTGAATTATCGAACCAGCCTGTCTGTGCGGCTAGACTTCAAAATCACAGGAGATTATTCATGAGCGACTCAAAGCCTCTCAATTGGGAGTCCACCCCCGGCATTGGCTACTCCGTCATCCGCCGCGGCGATGGCGGTATGACCCTCACCTTCACCGACCTTTCCGATGCGACCATCGCGCACTGGCATCAATTTGCCCTCGATCATCTTCTTGGCGCGGACCGCCGCACGCGC
>DAOTXI010000298.1:0-2377 GCA_034435475.1 Anaerolineales bacterium | reverse complement strand
TGTGCAAGACGCCATGCTCCATGCCGTGAATGACGGAGCCGGAGCCGAGGAAGAGCAGCGCCTTGAAGAAAGCGTGAGTGACCAGGTGTAACGTCGCCGCCACATAGGCGCCAATGCCGAGCGCGGCGATCATGAAACCGAGTTGGGAGATCGTCGAGTACGCCAGCACGCGCTTGATATCGTTTTGAGCCACCGCAATCGTCGCGGCGAAGAGAGCCGTAAATGCGCCGATGAAAGCGACGAAGGTCATCGTCTTCTCATCGAGGCTGATGATGGGGAACATGCGGATGACGGCGTACACACCCGCGGAAACCATCGTCGCCGCATGGATCATGGCACTGACGGGAGTCGGACCTTCCATCGCGTCGGGAAGCCAGACGTGCAATGGGAATTGAGCCGATTTGCCGATGGTGCCGATGAACAATAAGAGGCCGATCAAGCCTGCGGCGGAAAGACCAAATATCCCCGTGGGGACCGAGGCGAGGGCGTGTAACACTTCCTCGTTGAAGATCTTTTCAAAGGAGAGGGAACCGGTCACGCTGTAGAGGAAGGCGATGCCCAACAACATGAACACATCGCCCACGCGGGTGGTCATGAAGGCTTTGATGGCGGCATTGCGCGCGGATTCTTTTCCGTACCAGAAACCGATCAGCAGGTACGAGCACAAGCCCATGATCTCCCATCCGACGAACATCGTCAGCACATTGTCGGAGACGACCAGCACATACATACCGAAGGCAAACAACCCGAGGAAGGCAAAGAAGCGCGAGTACATCGGTTCGACGGACGGAACGGTGTGCCCGTGAACGGTCGCGCCATGCGGCGGCAGACCGGCGCGGTCGTGGTCGCCTTCGGGCTGGCCGTAGTTGTGATACCCGACGCTGTAGAGGAAGATCATAAAGATCGTCCATGCCACAAAGAAAAGAACCGTCGCGGAGAGCGGGTCAATCCGCACCCCAATTTCCAAATAGGATTCGCCGGTAGGCAGCCACTTCACTGTATCGGTAAACGGGTGTTCGGCGAGATGCTCCACGCCCAACGCGCCGACGAAGACGATCATCGCGCCGACCCACGAGAGGAACGCCGCCCCCACACCCACCGTATGGCTGAGCGCCTTGTTTTTGTTCGTGAAAAGCACGATCAAAAAGAAGGCAAGTGCCGGGGGCAATGGGATGAGCCATATCAATAATTCAGTCGTCATCAAACCTCCAAGAGCGGAGATTGGTAATTGGAGATTGGTTTACGTCAATCGCTCATCAACCAATCTCGAAACAATCTCTAATCTCTATTCTCCAATATCTGCTCTCTAGAATTTCAACATATCCAGATCGTTCGCAATCACTGTGTTGCGGCGGCGGTACATGGAAATGACCAGCGCCAGACCCACCGAAACCTCGGCAGCGGTCACCGCAAAGACAATCACAGAAAACACCTGACCCGACATGTTCAACACATCGCTGTAACGCCAGAACGTCACGAGGTTGATGTTAACCGCGTTCAACATCAACTCAACGCCGAGCAGGATCGCAACCGCATTGCGCCGTGTCAGCACGCCGAACATGCCAATGCCGAACAAGGCCGCCGCGAGGATCAAATACCAGGACTGGGGAATCATATTTCTCCGCCTCCTATTTATTATTGAACGCGACGTACACCGCGCCGACCAAAGCCGCCAGCAAAAGCACGGATGCGATTTCGAACGGCAGGACGTACGCCTCAGGTGAGACCAATGCCTCACCCAGCAGACTGACCGGCTCGAACCCGGACGGGAGTTCTGCGGCGGTACCCGAGAAGCCGCTCCAACCCTGGAGCAGGAAGACCAAGCCCGCAAACGCCAGGGCGGCAATAATCGCGCCGAGCCACCAGTTCTTATTCATCTGCGGACCGCTGTCGCGCATGTCCCTGCGGGTGAGCATGACCGCGAAGATGAAGAGGATGGCAATCGCGCCGATATAGATCACCACCTGCACCACCGCGATGAAGTTCGCATTCAGCAGGGCGTAGATCACCGCCACGCCAAACAAGGTGGACACCAGCCACAGCGCGGCATGGACGAGATGACGGGTCGTCACCACCATGGACGCCGAGCCGAGGGTGAATGCGGCAACAATGAGAAAAATGATTTGTTGTGCTGTCATAATTTCAATTACCAATCTCCAATTACCAATCTCCAAATATCTCAGATTGGTAATCGGGTATTAATGATGCGCCTCCGCCGTCTTTTTCGGTCCTTCGATCCGCTCGCGTTCCTGCTTCGTCGTGGAACGGGCAATCTCAAGAGCAACCCAGCCGGTAAGCACATTCGCGAGGAACATGCCGAGGGCGTAGAGCCAGGCAGGGGCGCTGGAAAGAAGCGCGTTCATCAGAGCCGTCACCA
>DAOTXI010000297.1:0-10946 GCA_034435475.1 Anaerolineales bacterium | reverse complement strand
GGAATGCCTTTTCATTGACGACTCTTCCGCAAATATCGAAACCGCCCAACGGCTGGGGTTTCAGACAATTCTATTCCAGTCCCCCACCCGCCTGTTGGCAGACTTGCGTTCGCTCGAAATCAGAGGAGTTAATCCATGACCGCTGACCTTCAACAATCCATGCTTGAAGCAATTGAGGAGGAACTCAAGAAGCAGGTGGGCAGGCTTGATCAGCCTCACACCAAGACATTCCATGAAATGCTTACCTATCACATGGGGTGGACAGGTGAAGGCGCGGGCTCGCAAGCGACAGGCAAACGGATTCGCCCGCTGCTTACACTATTGTCAGTTGTCTCTTGTGAAGGTAGTAAACTTCATGAAAGTATAGAAATAAATTGGCTACACGCAAAGTCTATCGCAGCCGCAATTGAACTGGTGCATAACTTCTCCCTTGTCCATGATGACATTCAGGATAATTCTGAGTACAGACGCGGACGGAAAACCGCCTGGGTCAAATGGGGCGCACCAATGGCAATCAACGCCGGAGATGCATTGTTCGTGATTGCCAACCAGTCTGCTTTGGATTTGAAAGAGTATTACCCTGCTGATATGGTCGTCCGCGCGGCGGGGATTTTGAGCGATATTTGTCTGCAACTTACCCAGGGCCAATACCTCGATATGTCATATGAGGAGCGCGCAGACTTGGCAATCGAAGATTACTGGCCCATGGTTGGAGGCAAAACCTCTGCCCTACTCTCAGCATGTACCCAGATCGGCTCCTTTCTTGGCTACGCGAAAAAAGAGAAAGTTGAGTTGTACCGTCAATTTGGGTTTACGTTGGGGCTGGCATTTCAAGTGCAGGATGATGTGCTTGGGATTTGGGGCGATGAATCTGTCACAGGCAAGTCTGCGGCGAGCGATCTTGTAGAGGGGAAGAATTCCCTGCCGGTTTTGTATGCGCTTGAGAAGAACGGTGAATTCGCAAAACGCTGGAAACAGGGACCGATCTCGCAGGATGAAGTAGGCGCAGCGGCGGCAATGCTTGAACGTGAAGGCGGTAAAGTTTATGCTGAAAAAATTTCGGAGGAGTTGACGGAAAAAGCGCTTGGGTATTTGGATCAGGCTAACCCGCAGGGCGAGGCTGGAGAGACAATCCGCAGGCTGGCGAATATGCTGCTGAAACGCAAGCAGTAACTGGGTTCTGGCGAGCCGGGGTTTTCGTCAGGCTTGACATGGCTTTTCAGCGTGCCGTATAATGCTCCTTCGTACAAGCGGGTGTAGTTCAGTGGTAGAACATGTGCTTCCCAAGCACAATACGCGGGTTCGATTCCCGCCACCCGCTCAGCCGAGGGATGCCATCCCCCGGCTTTTTGTTATGCTATACTATTTGCAAGTTGTAAGGTAGCTGTCATGGATATGGCTCCGCAGTAAAGTAAAATTTCGCGTGGAGATAAACTCATGCCGACTACGAAAGCCACCATTCTATATGTGGAGGATAACCCCGATAACCGCAACCTGATCCGGCGCGTGCTGAATGCGGAGGGATATGCGGTGTTGGAGGCATCTCATGCGGACCATGCAATTCAAAAACTTATGCAGGAAAATATCGACCTCATCCTGATGGATATTAACATGCCCGACATGGACGGTTATACATTGACCGCCAAGATCCGAAAAATGGAAAAACATGCCAATATCCCGATCGTGGCAGTAACCGCCAATGTGATGCGCGGCGACCGGGAAAAATCGCTCGAAGCGGGTTGTGATGGGTACATTCAAAAACCCATTGACATCGACATGCTCGCCCACCAGATCGAACGCTTCCTCACAAGGAGAACCAATGCCTGACCAAGACCCGACCCCTGCTGTTTCCGATACCCAGCCCATCCGCAAGGCGACCATTCCAAAGGATGCGGCGGTTCTGGTTGTGGAGGACAATGTTTCGAACTTCGTCCTGATTGCCCGGATGCTTGGGTATCTTGGAATCCATTGTGAATGGAAGACTTCGGGCTATGAGGTTGTGGAATACGCCGATACCCTGCCCCGGTTGGATCTGATCCTGATGGATATTCGCCTGCCGTATGAAGACGGCTACGGCGCGTTGAAAAAGATCCGCGCTTCAGAACGGTTCAAGTCCGTGCCGATTGTGGCTGTTACTGCGGAGGCAAGCCAGGAGCAAATGAACAAGGCAAAAGACTCCGGCTTCGACGGCTTTTTAGGAAAACCCCTTGACCCAGACCGATTCCCGGACCAGATCCGTCGAATCCTTAATGGAGAACCTGTCTGGGAATTCAGTTAGCTTTAACGTAGAATTAACGAATGTCACTTCGCGCGGCGTCAACCCCTCATGAAACACCAAAGGGAAGGTTCAGGGGGAGCCTTACCAGCACCCTTGTCAGGACGCTCCTGATCTTTGCGCTTGTTCCACTTGCCCTGATGGCAGGGGCGGCTTATCTGCGGGCGCGTGTGTTGCTGCGCGAGCAGGCAAATACTCAACTGGAAAGCCTGCTTGCCAATCAGGTTGAGGTTGTCCGGCAAAATGTAATTGCAAGGGAAGAAAAATTACAGGCGCAAATCGGTGGTAACGATGCTGCAATCCTGATCGAGACGGCGCTGCATGCCAATCCCCAAAGCAGTGAATTCAAATCAATTCGCAACTCTTTTCTGAGCCTTCTTCCCAATAAAGAAGAGGCAGATCAAAGTTTTGACGAATACCTATTGCTCAACCCTGACGGCGTTGTTGTTTTTTCCACCAATGAAGAATGGCAGGGGACTGCGCTCGACCCGAACCTGTTCAATTTCGACGATTCACGCAAGACAATGCTGCTCCACGACCTGCCTTTTTACGAAGAAGATGATGCGGTCATTCTGACTGCGGTCAATTACGAAACCGCCCGCGGCGGGTCGGTATTGGGCATCATCGTTGGCGTAATGGGAGAAAATAGGGTAAGGGACTTGCTAAGTCCATTAAACAGCCTCGCTCCTTATGCCAACTCATATTTTGCGCAAGCAGATGGGCATCTGTTTGTTTTCGACGAAAAAAACAGCGCGCTTTCTCATACAGCCCTTGCGCCGGCATCGGAGGAAATTCTAAAGGCGCGGATCGAGGAAACCAGACAAAACGCGGAGACTTCATCGCTTGACCTCGAATTGGAATTTATCAGCGGGGCGAGCGTCATCGCGCAGGTGGCGTGGCTTCCCTTTCTTGACAGCGGCGTTGTCCTGGCGGTCGATTCTCAAACTGTGTTCGAGCGGGTGGACAGCCTGGCTCCCTTTAGCATCTTCCTTGCCGTGGGAACAATTGGCGCAATGGGCATTTTCATTTACTACGGAACGAAACGCATCATTGAGCCTTTGAAAACATTGTCTGAAATCACCCGTAAATTTGCCGAAGGCGATACCAGCCAGCGGGCGGTGGAAAGCGATTCGAACGATGAGATAGCGCATCTGTCAAGGTCTTTCAATTACCTTGCAGACCAGATCGAGGATAATTACAAATCTCTCGAAAACAAGGTTAATGAACGAACGCTTCAAATTCAAACTGCGGCGGAGGTAGCGCAAAACGTGACCGCCATCCCCGACCTGGACTTGATGTTGAAAACGACGGCTGAACTGCTGGTGCAGCAATTCGGGTTTTACCAGGCAAGTATTTTCCTCAAAGACCGAAGCGGCAGGAATATCGAATTCAAAAGCGGCTACGGTTCTGCTTCGCGCGAACTTGCCGAACGGAATTACAGCCTGCCAATCGGCTCGCAATCCATCATTGGTTGGGTCGCCGAAAATAATCAGGCGCGGGTTGTTTCGGATGTGACAGAAGACCCGCTTCATCTAAAAAATGAACTGCTGCCTGAAACCCGATCCGAGGCTTGCGTCCCGGTTTCGCTTGGAGACCGCTTGCTTGGAGTACTGGATGTGCAAAGTACCCAACCCGGCGCGTTCAGCCCCGACTCCATTCTCATGCTGAAGACGCTTGCCAGCCAGGTTGCAACAGCGATTCAGACCACCAGTCTGGTTGAAGCCAGCAATATTAACTTTCAGGAGCTGGATCGCCTCTACCGTTCAAGCCGCTTGATTGCAGAAGCAAAAGATGAAGCAGAGGTTATACACGTCGGCGGGCTGATCTTGAAAAATTCCCCCCATCCCGCCATTCTTCTCAAAGTGAGTGGAAACGGATTAAAAACATTGACCGCTTCCGAAACAATCATGGAAGATATTCCACAGACGTGGTTAAGCGAAGGCATCCCATCGGACAATGCGCGCCTGGAGACTTACCTCTCGCGCGGTTCGATGACGGCTTCCAGCGCAAGCGCAGACCTGCCTTCCTCTTTAAAAGATATTTTGCGCGCCCTCGGTCTGCTGACTGGAGTCTTTCTGCCAGTCAAGGGCAGAGATTCGCTCAGGGCGATGATCTTCATTGGCTCAAAGCAGCAGGCACCCGCATCGGTATCCATTCAGCCGTACGAAAATCTTGCCAACCTGATGTCGGTAGCCATTCAGCGGGCAAACGCAATCGCGGATACAGAGAGACATTTACAGGAAGTCGAATCGCTTGCCTCCATCAATGAAATCAGCGCGTCAATCTCCGATATTCAAACATTTTTCCACGCCCTGCTCGGAAAAATTCAACAGAGCATTGGCGACTTCAATTTGATCGTCGCCATGTACGAAAAAGCCACAAACTCCATTCGCATCCCATTTTCTTACGAGAACAGGAAGGTTGTATCAATCCCGCCCTTCCCGCTCGGGGAAGGGTTGACCTCCATTCTTATCCGCACGCGACAACCTCTGATGCTGGTGAAAGATGCGGAACGAAAAGCCGCGGAACTTGGCGCAAAAATCATGGGCAAACCCGCAAAATCATGGATGGGAGCCCCGATGATCATTCAGGGCGAACCAATCGGAGCGCTCATTATTCAGGACCTGGATCGCGAAGAAGCCTTCAATGATGCCGACCTGAAATTCTTTACCGCGATCGCTAATCAGGTTGCTGGGGCAATTAAGAATGTGGACCTGCTCGAAGAAAGCAAACGGAAAGCGCTTCAACTTGAAACCGCAGCAGAGATTGCGCGCGATATCAGCGGGTCACTCAATCTGGATGAGTTGTTGTCCAAAACTGTCCAGTTGATCCGCGAGCGATTTGATTTCCATCATGCGGGGGTTTTCCTGCTCGACCAGCCGGGCGAATTTGCCATCATCCGCGAAGCGACAGGTGAAGCAGGAGCACAGCTGAAAAGGCAGGGTCACAAAATCGGCGTGGGTTCAAAATCCATTGTTGGATATGTAACCGGCAAGGGCGAGTTGCTGGTCGTGAACGATACTGCCAAGGATGTGACCTACTATCCAAACCCGCTTCTTCCCGACACCCGGGCTGAAGCCGCCATCCCATTGCAAATCGGCGACCGAATCCTTGGCGCGTTGGATGTGCAAAGCACACTGCCCTACGCCTTCCATGAAGATAACCTTCGCAGTTTGCAAATTCTTGCAGACCAACTTGCTGTTGCGGTCGAGAATACGGAACTCTTCGCCGAAACCCAGGAGCATTTATCCCAACATCGCCTGCTGCACCACATCACATCTTCGGCGGCGTCGGGTACGACACTCGAAGAGGCGCTCGACAGCGCGGTCAACGGTCTTCAGGTGACGCTGGGTGGTGATCGCGTGATGATCCTATTGGTGGATAAAGATAAAAAACAACTGGAAATCAAAGCCTCCATCGGTTATGCGGAGGATATCAGCAGGATGAAGTTCGAGGTCGGCACCGGGGTGACAGGATGGGTGGCGGCGCACCGGCGCGCCCTGCGCCTCGGGAATGTAAATGAAGACCCAAGATATATTCAGATAAGCGCGAATACGCGCTCTGAAATGGCGATTCCGCTGATCTACCGGAACGAATTGCTTGGCGTGATCAATGTTGAAAGCGAACAGACGGACGCCTATTCTGAAAACGACGAGGAAATGCTTGGGACGCTGGGGGGCAGTCTTGCTGCGGTGATTGCCAATGCCCGGTTGGTGGAGCAGATCCGGGCGCAGTCGGAGCGGGAGAGGTTAATCAGCGAAATCACGGAAAAAATCCGACGCTCCACCGATATTCAATCCATCCTACACACAACGGCAAGCGAAATCAGCAGGGTGACAGGCGCGCGCCACACACGGATTAACGTTCAGCCTGAAAGCAGCGGCGCGGGAGAGGAGACAATTTAATGGATCGCCTTAATCCCGAACTGCCCGCCTCCATTGAGGCAACTGAAAAACTTTACAAGTCCTGGCGCGAGAGGTTCTTGGTTCCTTTGCTTCTGGGAAGCCTGATCTTTGGTGCTATTGCCCTGCTCCCAACAATCATTGCCTCTGAAAGCCCGATTGTTGACGCAATCTTTATCACGACCTATGTTTTGATTGCCATCAGCGCAATATTCAACTTCCCCTACGCCGTGCGGATTTCGACCTTCCTCCTCGGCGCTTACACGCTGGGAATGGCGGAACTGATCAGCCTCGGCATTCTGGGCGACAGTCTTTTCTTCTTTCTTGCGCTTGTTGTTTTTTCAACGATGCTCCTTTCGCCGCGGGCGGGGATTCTTTCGATTGTTGCTGTCATGATCACATTTATAGTGATGGGCGCGCTCATACAGAGCGGGCGTTTCGAAACATTGAACCCGGATGCGCTCCCTTCCCGCATGGAAGACTGGATCAGCGCCAGTGTTGCCCTGATAATGTTCGGGGTTGTGATCATCCTCGGCTTCCGCCAGCTGGAGAATGAATTTTCACAGGCGCAATCCCGCATCTCACAAACCCTGAACGCCCTGCGAAATGAAAGAAACTCGCTGGAAATCCGGGTGGAGGAACGCACCCAGCAATTGCGCCGAATCAATGAAGTGGAACGCGCTGTTGCGGCGGTCCTCGATTTGAATGAAGTCCTGCCGCTGGCAGCGAGATATATTCAAAATGAATTCGGCTTTTACTGCACTGCCGTGTACATTCTTGACGCTACAGGGCAGTGGGTCGAGTTACGGGAGGCGGTCGGCGAAGCGGGCAAGTTGATGAAGGATAAAAAACACCGCCTCAATGTGAACGGAAAGGGGCTGGTCTCACAGGTGATCCGGTCAAAAACCGGCATGATCGTGGAGGATAACATCCAGATCGTACAAGAATACCCGTTATTTCCCTACACCCGTTCATTGATCATCGTTCCACTCGTAGCCGGCGACACGATTCTCGGCGCGCTCGAAATGCACAGTTCGAGGGAATCTGAATTTCACCTGCAGGATTTGGACGCCTTCCAAAATATGGCAAACGGCATATCAGTCTCCATCGAAAACGCGCGGCTTTTTCAGGAGGCGCGTCAAAGCATCATGGAAATGCAGGCGACGCAAAGGCAATACCTTGCAACGTCGTGGAGCGCCCTCGCCTCGGAGAGAAACCTGCAATATGCGCTTGGCGATGCGGAACAGTCTGGGAGTAACCTCCTTGAGATTCCCCTTATCCTGAGAAATCAGGTACTTGGAGAAATCATCACTTCCGGAACGAAGGAGTGGACGCCGGAGCAGAAAAATCTGATCGAATCCATCGCCGGGCAAGCGGCCCTGGCGCTGGAGAATGCCCGGCTTGTCGAGGAGAGCCGCTTCACCGCCTCGCAGGAAAAGCTGACAAACGAGATCATCACAAAGATTTGGGCAGCGCCAAATATGGATGCCATCCTGCAAACGGTGGTCCGCGAACTGGGACGAAACCTGGAAGCTTCTGAAGTGGAAATCGAAGTAACCATGGAAGGCGCAAGCAATGAGTGATTCGACCCAAAATACAGCCTTCAGCATGGTGGAATGGCGCGAGCGATTCATTCGCACCGTCCTGCGCCTCGCCTCGATTTTTGGCATTGCAATGCTTTCAGCGGCATTTCCAACCACAAGCATCAGAGACCGCATCCTGTTTCTTGCGCTATACCTGATTTTGGCTGCCATTACTCTTTTTCCAACTCCCTATTCCTTACGGGCGGTCCTGCTTTTACTCATGATAAGCGCAATCGGGGTCAATGCCATTCTTGACTGGGGTCCCTGGGCAGACGGTCATTTATTTCTTCTGGCGGCTGTTGTCCTTGCCTCCATGCTATTTGATGCGAGAGTGGACCTGGTTGCTCTGACTTTTGGAGCAGTCTTTATTGTCATTCTTGCAATCGGAACGCAAACTGGATCTTTCGCGTCATCCGCCATTGGCATCCCAGCCACGACGCTTGCGGATTGGGTAATTTACCTGATTGATTTCACGATTGTTGGGTCTCTTTTGGTGGCGGCAACAAATATGTTGAAAACAGCCTTTACAAAGGCTGTCAGCCAAATGCAAAGATCGTATGAAGCGCTTGCGTCTGAACGGCAGACTCTCGAAGATAAGATCAGTGAACGAACCCGCGAACTCGAACTAAACACGGTCCAATTGAGGGCCGCTACCAGCGCGGCACGATCCATCGCCGAGACTCAGGATGTATCCAGCTTGTTGACAAAAGCCGTTGATCTAATTGCTGAAAAATTCGATTTCCAACATGTGGGTTTGTTTCTGTTGGACGAGAATCGGCATACCGCCTACTTGCAAGCCTCTTCTTCTGAAAATGGGAAACAGATGCTGGGGCAGGCATTGCGGGTGGACCCGGATCGCAGCAATCCTCTCGCACGGGCAGTCGAAACCCGACAGGCGGTTCTTCTCTCCGATTCGAGCAAATCAAACTATGTCCCGGACCCTTATTTTCCGTCCATCCGGTCCCGTCTGGTAATCCCGCTCACTGTCCGAGGCGTATTGATCGGTATGCTCGATATCCATTCAGACCAGCCGCAGTCCATTAGTTCCGATGACCAGGATGTTTTGCAAACCCTGGCGGACCTGATTGCCATCTCATTCGACAACGTCCGCCTCCTTGAAGAGACACGCACCTTGATTTCCCAATTAAACGCCGGGGCATCGTTACAGGCGCAGAATATCTGGTCAAAGTTTACCAGCCGGCAAAAGAATGCATATTTGTATACTCCGGCCGGGGTGCGCCCCGTCTTTCCGCATGGCGCGCGCGGCAAAGATAAAGATGGCGAAGGTATTCGCATTCCAATCATCCTGCAAGGGCAGGAGATCGGAAAAATCAAACTAAAGAGAAAGGGATTGACAGCCGTTTGGTCGGAGCGTGAGCGCGACCTTATGGAAAAAATTGCCACACAGGTGGCTCTTGCGCTTGAAAACAGCCGCTTGGTTGACGAAGCACAGAAGAATGCTTTAAGAAACCAGATGATTGCAAATTTTTCGACCTTTGTCCGCGAAACGCTTGATGTGGAATCAGTAGTGCGCAGCGCCGCGGCCGAACTCAGAAAAGTCTTCGACCTGAAAGAAGCGGAAATCCTGATCGGTGTCGCTCAAAACGACTCCCCCACCTCATCCGTTAGTCATCGCTCGTCCACCACATAAAGGCGCGCAAATGCAACAGGCTATCTCCCCCACCATCACATACACACAATGGCGTTCCGCGTTTATACGGGCAACGCTGATTGCCGCCTGCGTGCTTGGGCTGGCAGCCCTGATCTCATCCCTGTTTGCCAATGATCTTATATATCGGAGTGTGTATGCCATCCTTTATTCGATCGTTCTTGCCGTCACGTTTCTGCGCGTCAATGACAACATTAAAGCGGGCGCATTGATTGCAATTTTGTACGCGGTCGCCCTGATGGGAATCACCCAAACCGGAATTCGGGGAGACGGGCGACTCTTTATGCTTGGCGCAATTGCAATGGCGTCGCTGCTGTTTTCCTGGCGGGGCGGGTGGACGATACTCATCATCGCTTTTGCCACTTACATTTTTTCGGGTTGGTTGATTTTGACAGGTTTATTCGTCATCACCAATCCAACGGTGGGTCCCGGAACTCTGGAAGACTGGATAGCCAACACTGTATCCATGTTGGGTCTTTCTGTGATGATCATCCAGGGGATTAAGGCGACCCAAACCGAGTTTGAGAATTCAAAAAATCGCTCGCTGGCTTCGTTCAATGAATTACTGGAGGAACGTTCGAAACTGGAAGAGCGTATTCTTGACCGCACCCGTTCGCTCGATAAACGCACCACCCAATTGGAAGCCGTCGCAGAGGTTGGTAAATCCATTGCCTCCTACCGCAATCTCTCGGAACTTCTTCAACGCGCGGCGCAGTTGATCCATGAAAACTTTGGTTATTATCATGTGGGCGTTTTTCTACTCGACGAGAGGAAGGAATACGCCGTCTTGACCGCGGCAAACAGCGAAGGCGGAAAACGAATGCTCGAAAAGAAACATTCGTTAAAGGTCGGCGAGACGGGCATTGTGGGGTACGTTGCAGAAAACCTGCGGGCGCGCATCGCGCTCGATGTCGGCGCGGATGCTATTTTTTTCAACAACCCAGACCTTCCCAGCACGCGGTCTGAAATGGCGCTTCCACTGGTCGCCGGAGGTCAGATACTGGGCGTCCTTGATGTGCAAAGCGTCGAGGCACGGGCTTTTACTGAAGACGATATTGCCACCGTCCAGATTCTCGCCGACCAGCTTGCCATTGCCATTCAAAACGCCAGCCTGTTCAGCGAGACCGAACGCGCGCTTGAAGGCGCCCGCGCATCGTATGGACAACTAAGCCGCGAAGCCTGGGGACGCATATTAAGAAACCAGGCGCATATCAACTATCTCGCCACTCCCCCAGCTACAGTCAGAATCGAAGACGAACTGGTCGAACCAATGATTTCGAGGGCAATCGAATCGGGCGACCTGATCCTTGGCGGAGATGGATTGACGATCAGCGTACCCGTCAAGATTCGCGGGCAGGTGATTGGCGCGTTGCGCTTGAGAAAGCCGGATATCGCCGACGCCTGGACACAGGACGAAACAACCCTGGCAATATCCCTGGCAGATCAATTGAGCGGAGCGCTGGAAAGCGCGCGCCTTTACCGGGAATCCCAGCGGCGCGGCTCGCGCGAGTCGCTGG
>DAOTXI010000296.1:0-5732 GCA_034435475.1 Anaerolineales bacterium | reverse complement strand
ATTGAACGGAGAGGGCGGCAAGCAACTCAGTCCGCGCCAGTTGGAGGCATTGTCGCTGTGCGCGGCCTTCCCCGGCGAGAAGAGCGTCGTCCTTGCCAAAAAGATGGGCATCAGCCACCAGGCATTCCGCACCCTGCTTTCGGGCGCGTACTTCAAACTCAACGCGCGGACGCGGGCAGACGCCATCAGCAAGGCAAGGCAGATGGGGCTGATCACGCCCGAGTGAGTCAGGAAGCGTCAGGGGGTCGCATCCGCTTCTTCGAGCAGGCGAAAGACAGGCTGGGTCACATCCTCAAAAATCTTTTCCAATACATCGCACCGCTCAATTTTCATGGCGGATATCAGCCCCTTTGCCCGATCATATCTCTCCAACAATTCATGGATGCAATAACTGACCGCGCCGCATTGGATGAGAATCTCCTGCGCCTCTTCCAACGCCGATGCCTGTTCGGGCGCAAGCAGACGGAGTTCCTCAAACCGTGAGCGCGCCGGATGATCCACCAGTTGGGCAAAAAGGATCGGCAGGGACGCGCGACCGGCATTCCAATCCGGCTTGGCAGGCGAAGCAAGCGAATCGTCCAGATCGTCGTGGATTTGAATCATCTCACCGTAGATGACACCCAGCTCTTTGATTTGCGCCGCAAGCGCGAGCGACGCGCCGCCCGCCAACGCGCCCACTTCAAACGCAGTCGAAAAGAAAGGCGAGCTTTTGGCGCGGGCGATCTTCCAATAGGTTTCTTCATCTTCAAGAACAGTCTTTACATCCCAATCCTGCCCCTGCGACGTGGAGAGGAACATCACATTGACGGATTCCATCGCCCGCAGTTTCGCCTTCTGGTTCATACCACTGTTCGAGATCACACCCCCCGCCGCCGCTTGCAAAGCCGACGCCATATTCGCCGTCCCGGCTTTACCCGCGCCCACATGGATACCGCGCGGGTCGTTGTCCAACATATCGTCGATGAGGATGATGCCGATGTGCCCGCAGGCAATCGAAAGTGCGGCAGGCAAGGCTTGGTTATCATCTCCGCCTGCCGCTTCGCAAACCAGCAAAGGCAATAGCCAGTGTTTGGGCTTGCCGTTTGCCGCGCGTTGAAATACAGCCTTGAGTTCATCCCAATCCATCACATGCGGTATCCTCGAAAATTCTTCGACCAGTTGAGTAAATATTTCCATTCCTTACCTCCTCAGACCCTAAAGGTCTCAGAGACCTTTATGAAGTTTTACAAATAAATACCGTAGTAGTTGGCGTTCTCTAACGCCAATAGGCGCGTAAGAGAACGCGCCCTACGCAACATTACGAGATTATTTTGTTAAAAACCATTAAGGTCTCTTGAAAAAAAGGCGGGTCGGGATTTCTCCCAACCCGCCAGCGCATCGGTCAGGCGTTTACGATGGGCTGCGGAGATTCCCACCAGAACCAGGGTCCTTCACTCGCTGCCACAGCGAGTCGGGCTTTGCTGAACCTGGACAGCAAAGAAAGCCGATGGTCAAAGGCTTTGTCAGGTGAAGCCAGACGGAGGTAAAAATCTTGCATTGTTTTCATAAGTTTCTCCTTTTCATTTTGATCGAGTGGTTAAAGATGTTCACGAAACACAGAAGTACTCGGCTATAATCAAATCACCTCCTTTCTCAAATTTAGTTTCTGTTCCAACCCCACTACAGGAATCAGGTATGGATAAAGCGCTTTACCGTAGTCAAACATCGGAATCCCTGCTCTCCATTGCGGTTTTATTTGTAATGCTTTTATTAACCTATGGCATTTTGATTGCAGCCCCTTATTCTGGTTTTTATTTCAATCCCACAAATGGGCAAATTGAAATCGTATATTCAAGCGTCAACTCCACTCTGAAAGAAGGAGACAGGGTGGAACAGATAGGGGCTGTTTCACTGGCACAATTCAAATCCGACAGAAGACTGGTGATGTTTCAAGGAGCCGGCAAAGGGGATCCCATTATTGTTGTCGTAACAAGAAAGGACAAACAAATCGCTGTTACGTGGGTATTCCCAGGATTCACACTGCAAGAGTTTGCAAATCGGCTTTTCGACTCATGGATATCAGGGTATGCCTTCTGGTTGGCAGGATTTGCCGCGCAACTCTCCATCCGCCCACGCGATAGGCGAAGAAGGCTGTTCATTATTGCCAATTACCTTACCGCCCTTTTTTTGGTATCCGGCAGCCTTTCTTCACGGCATCTCTGGGAAAGCTCCACCCTGCTCCACATGTCGTCATGGCTTATGATGCCGATCTTCCTTCAACTCCATTGGGAGTTTCCGCGCCCCCTGGGGAAAACCTCCAAATTATTTTGGAGTCTCTTTTATGCAATAGCCACGCTGCTTGTCTTGGGAGAGGCGGCCCATATAATGGGGAGGAATCTGTACGCGCTTGGGTTCCTTGCAACTGTAATGGGCAGTATTGCATTTTTATTTGCCCATCTTGTCATCCATAAAGACCAGCGCCGGGTCGTGGGCATGCTCTTACTGTCCATTTTCATAGCCTTTTCATCCTCCCTGGCTTCCGCCCTCGCGGTTGCGCTTGGAGTTGTAGTTAATCTTGGGTGGTTCACCGTTTTCTCCATGCCATTTATGCCGTTGGCTTATTTCTACATAATCTACCGTCGTCACCTCGGAGACATGGAGGCAAAGGTAAATCGCATCATCTCCACCTATTTCTTCCTTATCATCCTCAGTGTGGCTGTATTTATCACCGTAGTCCTTGCCATCCGGGCGGAACTTGCGCAAGAATCCTGGTTTGCTCTAGCCATGCTCCTCTCCCTGGCATCCATCATTGTTACAGCAATTTCCCTGCCTCATTTCCAGATGTTTGTAAACCAACGCTTCTTCAGTATCACACTTCCATACCAGCACCTGCCAGAGACCTACTCCAGCCGCATTGCCGCCAGCGATAACCTCACTAGCCTGCTCACCCTGCTAGAACATGAAGTATTTCCCAGCCTGTTGATCCGTCAATACGCCTTCCTTCGATCGCAGGATAAGGTTCTCAGCGAGCTTCTCGCAAAAGATATTTTGGATGAAACCTTCGACTTCGACCTTCTCTCCCAAAAAGCCGGGGCCTACCTCCCACCCCTTCCCCCCGATCCGAATTGGACCCGTCTCATCCTCCCGCTCAAAGTGGGCGACAACATCCTCGGCTTTTGGCTGCTTGGCAAGCGCGACCCCGACGACCTCTACCCCCAGGTCGAAATCCCCATCCTGCAATCCCTCGCCGACCAGACCGCCATCGCCCTGAGCAACATTCTAAACTCCGAACAACTCCGCACCTATTACCAGGCGGACCTCGAAACCATTGCGAACGAGCGCATACGCATCTCGCGCGACCTGCACGACAACATATTGGGCCGCCTCGCCCACATGCGCAACAGCCTCGACCAGAAAATCCTTCCACCCACATTTCTCTCCGCGTACGACGATCTCAAAAAACGCCTGCGCGAGATCATCCGGGATCTGCGCCCGCCCCTGCTCGACCAGGGCTTGTTCTTTGCCATCAACGATATGGTCGAAGACCTGAGGGAGAAGCATGAAAGCACGAATATCCTCCTCAACACCATGAACGAGGGGGCAAGGTTCCCCGGAAAAGTGGAGGAACATCTCTTTCATATTGTGCATGAAGCCTGCGAAAACGCCCTCAAACATTCCAACTGCCGCACCCTGACGATCTCCGGCAGTATTTCCCCCGGACGGGTTGACCTGTCCATTCGAGACGACGGCGCGGGCTTCGACCCAAACGCCGACCACAGCGCCCTGATCGCAAACCGTCACTTCGGGCTGGTCGGCATGAAGGAACGCGCCCACCTCATCGGCGCGGAGTTGGAGATAAAGTCCCAGCCGGGGTCTGGGACGATCATTCACATTTCCTGGATGCAAAAAAACTGATTTGTTAAAGTGCGGTATTCCTTGCGCGGGTCTTATACCGTTTCATCCTTGAAAGCCCCATCCTTAATTGCTTGAATTTCTCAACCAACGCTTAAATTCAGGAAACTAGAAATGACTGAAAGGGATTTTGGACAACAGTTGCTATTCTTCCGCCGCCAATCGCTCGACCATAAGACCGGAAAACCGCTGACACAGCAACAATTGGGTGAACAATTGGGACATGAACTGGGACGCTCCGCCTACACCGGCGCGGCGGTCAGCGACTGGGAGCGCGGCAAAAGTAGAATCAATGCCGATGACCGTCATTTACTGCTCAGTCTTTTGTATGTCCTCATCCGCTATGAAGGCGTCAAAAACCCGAACGATGCAAACCTTTTGCTTGAAGCGGGAAATTTCCGCGCATTGAGCGAAGAGGAAAGGGATGGCTTATTCCCGGGCTACAAGGAGGAAATCGAAGCCCCCATTCCGACGCAAAATCTTTCCAATCTTCAGTTCCTGCTTGATGGTTTGAATTTCATCCCTTTCACCGGGTACCGGGCAATGCTTGAAAAAGCAAAGCAGGGACCACCCCCCTATTGGCCAAGAGTGGCTGTTTTTACAATCAGGCAATTTACAGACGGACTGAACGCCCCCGTCGTGTTAAAGGGAATTATCTGGTTTTGGATCTTCTGGCTTGCCAATGAATTCTTCATTGCGCCGTCATTGAGATGGAACTTCGGCTCCCGTGAAAGCGCCGTACAGGCAATAATCTTGTACGCCGCCGGTTCCCTCATTATTCCCGCGCTGATTGGAGGACTGACAAACACAGGAAACAACCCATACTGGATACAGCAAAACATGCGCAATTGGACATTCTTGCGCCTTTACACCCACCAGGGCGCTTATGTAGGGTATCACACAAGCTATTTCCTCGCCTTCCTTCTCACTCAGATTCAGAATATTCTGGGGCTTGATATTCCGATATGGTCAACTCTGCTGGAGACCGCCCTTGTGATCATAATTTCCTATGCGGGTGCGCGGCTCGTTCCCTACAATCTCTGGCTCGCCTATGGACGCCTCGACCTCAAAGACGGCGGCATATTCTTCATTTTCGCAGGGCTGGGTCCCTTATGGGCTTTGTTCTTCCTCGAATTTTATGAAACGCTGGCATCCCCGGCTCTGGGCGGGTTTGTCGTTTTATTGGCTCTCACGATCTTTGTGACGCTTGAAACGCTCAAACACAGGAAAAAGGCATCTTCTCAATAACTTGGGGCTGGAGGCGCACCGTCCCGAAGGTTTGAGCGGTTCAAGCAGGGTTTCCAGAAACCTTCGGGGTGTTCCCCTTCTTTTTTTGAGATGATTCGGAAAAAACAGTATTCAAAGTGATGGAAAAAAAACGCGCCGGTCCCATCACCGGCGCGTTCCCCAATTTCCCCAAAGTCCGCATCTGATTCCTCTCGAGCCGCAGATGCGCCATGGTCACGTGCCCTCGATCAAATCCCCACACACTTCATTTTATTACCCGTCCATTAACCGGGCAAGAAATCTGCCATAGGCATTTGTACTGTCCCGCCCCCGGCGGCGATACCCGCTTGACTTTCCCTTTCAGAATTTATACAATGATTTCACAACGCTACCCACTCGGGAGGATGCCATGACAGAAGATAAAAATAAACGCCCGGAAAACCCAAATGCAGCGATATGGGCGGCCGTCATTACGGGAATCGTTAGCATTATTGTTACCATACTTGGATTCCCTCCGTTGATCGCCAAATTAGATGCGGTCTGGAACCCAACGCCAACCATTTCGGCAACGCCTGCGCCAACTGAAACCCCAACGCTTTCACCCATTGTTTCAC
>DAOTXI010000295.1:0-1787 GCA_034435475.1 Anaerolineales bacterium | reverse complement strand
CGTTAAATCCACCCACCACAGAGTCGGCAGTCCGCTCCCATTGCCATCCAAACTCATGTGTTCATAAATGATCCGGCTTCCATCCCGCGACCAGACCAGCCCCGAACAGATCGCATCGCCGCATTCAGTCAATTTCCGGCTCGACAAACTTTCCAAATCCACGAGCCAGATTTGGTTCGATGTGCTTTCGTTCTGAGTCACATAAGCCGCCTGGGAAAAATCTGGCGAGACGATGGTATCGTCAACGCTTTGGTTTTCGCCGGAGACCAACTTTGAAGTATCGCTTGAAAAATCTGTGATGAATAACTGCTTGATGCGATTCTCGTTTTCTTTGAGATATAAAACCCGCGCCTCATTCGCGGACCTCAGGCTTGGTGCGGCAAAGTTGACATTTTCCTTCGCCCGGACCGCCGCCCCCCACGTCAGCGCCGTGCCGAGGATGACGACAACGACCGCAGACACAAGCGGCATGGCAGGCGCGAATTTATCGAGGAATCCCATGCGGTCGAAGAGACGGCGGCTGTTGACCATCAGCAAGCCGATAACGATCAAGACCACAGCCAGACCGAGGCTAAAGGACAGGATCAATGCCAGACCAAGAAAGAGGCGGTTGATCGCAATCGCAACTAAAAGAATGGCAATCGCATCCGGGCATGGGACGAGTCCACCGCTGACGCCGAGGGCGATCAACGAACGCCAGGTAATGGCTTCGGGAACATCATGCGAATGCAATTTACCGTCACCGTGATGATGCATCCCCGCGGGCATGGACTCCACTTTGACCGAACCTGTCAGTTTGCGAACGTTTGCCTTTGGCGCAAGTGAAACTCGTTTAGGCTGGGTTATTTTCGGTTTTCTCGAGTCGCGCCAAAAGATAAACCTTTGCCACAGCAGGTACAAACCCAAAGCAAGGATCAACGCGCCCGAAAGGACTTCGAGAAACGGAATGACCGTTGTGGGCAAAATGTATTGCGATGCCGCCAGCGTGAGGATGCCGAGCAAAAAGACCGAGCCGGTATGCGTCAGCGTGACGACTGTGCCGAGGACGATCGCGTGCCACGAAGTTCCGCGCGAACCGACGAGATACGCCGCGACCACCGTCTTGCCGTGACCGGGAGTGAGCGCGTGCAAGGCTCCCAGCGCGAGGGCGATCACCAAAGCGAAGGCATAAAATGTAAGAGAGCCTTCTTTACTGCGCACAAGGTCAAGCAGAATTTCCTGGGGCGAGCGTTCGGAGAGTTCCGGCACGACCTGCTCGGCAGTTTCGGTAACGACATCCTTCTCCTGCCCGAATGGAAGCGCGGGCGCGCCGCTGTCCCATGCGGTAAGCAGGCGGCTCTGGTCTTCGATGACCGCCGGGTTGTGAATGAAGTCAATCGTGAGGATGTGACTCTTCTGCGAAGGGAAAAGGAATGCAGAACCATCTTCGGCTGTTAGATAGAACCAGTTGATGGCTTTGGACGATTCCCAATTATTTTCGATGACAATGCGCTGGGTGTTGTTCGCGTTTTGATTCAGGTCGGCGGACAACTCGAAGAAGAGAATCTCCTCCCCCGCCTGAAAGGCTTGCAACGTGGACGGGATCGTTATCGAATCCACCGCCAGCGGCAGGGACTTGCCATCGAGCGTGGCGGTCAATTGCTCAATGCGTGACTCGCTCCAGTTTTGCCCCTCCTCCTCGCTGACAGAGCCATCCTGGTTCACATCCATCTCGTTCCAGATGAAGTTGACCAGCAACAACCCCGGTTTGACCTGCCACTCGATGCGCATGTCGGTTTGGGTGAGGG
>DAOTXI010000294.1:0-11345 GCA_034435475.1 Anaerolineales bacterium | reverse complement strand
AATCCAGACCGCCCACGACAGCCCGCAGTCAACCGTCGGCGGTCTGTCGTCGGGTATCATCGATGGGATAAAGGAGACTCTGCCATGCCCCAAGCCTTTTCCTCGCTTCGCATCAATTCTGACCGACTGCTGGATGCCTTCAACCAGTTAGCCTCCATCGGTGCGACGGCTGATTCGGGCGTCAACCGCCCAACCTTCAGCGAAGCGCACCTTGCCGCGCGCAAATGGCTCCGTGGGCACATCGAAGCCAGCGGATTGGAATTCCGTATGGACGGCGCTGGCAACCACTCTGCTGCCTTACTGTGTGACGACCCTTCCGCGCCGACGCTTATTCTCGGTTCGCATTTGGATTCGGTGCCGAATGGCGGTCGTTTTGATGGGGCGCTGGGCGTGATTGCGGCGCTTGAAGTGCTAAAAACGCTTCGAGAAAACAGAATCAGCCTCAAAGTCCAGATCGAGGCGATGGACTTTACCGACGAAGAAGGCACGCTGGTTGGGTTACTAGGCAGCGCTGCGTTGGCGGGTCATCTATCCAAAGAAAATTTAGAGAAACCACGAGGTGGGCGCGAGCGGCTAGTGGAAGGAATGAAGCGGGCAGGCTTGACCGATGCGGGTATGTTGAGCGCGGCGCGTAAGCCCGAAACACTGGCAGGCTATTTGGAATTGCATATTGAGCAGGGCAAGCGTTTGGAAAAGTCGGGTACCGATATCGGCATTGTGACTGCCATTGTAGGGATTTGGTCTTATACTTTATCTTTCATGGGCAAGGCAGACCATGCCGGTTCGACGACAATGGAAGACCGGCGCGATGCGTCGTTGGGGGCGAGCGCTTTCACACTAGCGGCGCGGGAATTGGCGATACGCAATTTTCCGAACTGCGTGGTGAATGTGGGGAATATGAAGTTTGCACCAGGTGCGTTCAATATTGTGCCCGCACAGGTGGATGTTTCGTTGGAGTTCCGCTCGCCCGATGCCGCAGAATTTGAACTCTTGAATCAGGCGTTGTTGAATTTGGCGGGTGAGCAGGCGGCGCGTTTTGGTTTGGAAATGTCGAGCGAGTTTCTTGGCAAACATGCTCCCTGCCTGATGGATTCAGATGTGCGCGGCGCGTTTGCAAATGCGTGCGATGAACTTGGCTTGTCGCACATGCCGCTACCCTCGGGCGCCGGGCATGATGGGCAGTCGCTGGCGGACCTGTGTCCGGTGGGCATGATCTTTGTGCCCTCGGTGGATGGAGCCAGTCACTCGCCGCGTGAGTTCACCAAATGGGAAGACTGTGTGAACGGCGCCAACGTACTTTTGCAGGCGGCGTTGAGGCTTGCTGCGTAGGTCACGCTTTCAGCATGACAACCTAAAATTTTAAATACAGTCACGCTACAAGCGCGACCTACAGGGTAAAATATAGCCATGAAAAACTTCGATCCAAAATACAACAATATCCCCAAGACCGAAATTCACTGCCACCTTGAGGGCGCGATCCGCACGCAGACCATTATTGATGTGGCGCGCACCCAGGGTGTGAGCCTGCCTTCTTATGAAGTAGGGGAGTTGGATAAGCATGTGAAAGTGCTGGAACAAATGAAGGATTTGCAAGCCGTATTGGATGCTTTTGACATCTTCCAGCGTACCATTACTTCGCCCGAAGTCTTTGAACGCATCTCATGGGAATTGTTTGAAGATTGCGCCAGACAAAATATAAAACTCTTTGAAGTGCGCTTTTCGCCCGATTGGGCATTTCACGGCTATAACCTGAATTGGGATGCCTGTCTCGAAGGTCTGCTCCGCGCACAGGAACGCGCCGAAAGTGAATTCGATATGGCAATCGGCATCATTGCCATTACCTCGCGTGGCATGGGACCTGAGTCCTGTGAGAGGACGGTTGATTGGGCGATCAAACATCGCCAGCACATCCAGGCTGTGGACCTTGCCGATGCGGAAAGATTGTACGCGGCAAAAGATTTTGTGAAGCCCATTCTCAAAGCCAAAGATGCCGGTCTTAAGGTGACCATTCACTCCGGCGAAGATACTCCCGCCTCATATGTGATTGATACGATCAATTATTTTCAACCTGACCGCATTGGGCATGGCATTCACAGTATTGAAGATATGAAAGCCGTGGAACTTCTGATCGAGAAGGGCATCACGCTTGAAGTGAACCCTTGGTCGAACTACCTGACCAACGGCGTCCCAACCATTGAAGAACATCCGCTGAAAAAACTTTTCGATTTAGGCGTGCGCGTAACCATAAATTCGGACGACCCCGAAGTTCTTGAAACCAACGTCAACAACGAATACCGTATTGCATACGAAATCCTCGGCATGAGCATGGATGAGATTAAGACCTGTAACCGTTTTGCCTTTGAGTCTTCTTTTATTGACCCAGCCAAGACCAAACCGCTTTGGGAAAAATATTTCAAAGATTCAAATTGACCGATTCGCACCCCATAGGGTAAAATAACGCGCCGTCCAACTCAGAACACCCATCCCACCGGGGATTGTGTAATTATCTTTTCAAGGAATAGGAACGTAGAATGACCAAGCGAACGTATCAACCCAAAATCCGCCGCCGCGTGCGCGTGCATGGCTTTCGCTCCCGCATGGCAACCGCAGACGGGCGCGCCGTCCTCAAACGCCGCCGCCTTAAGGGGCGCTACAAATTGACCGTTAAAATGAACGAACACGTCAAGCGGACTCGTTGGTAAGCGCCGCGTAAAAACGCGGAGACCATCTTGAGGCGCGGGTGCAGAGACGTTTTCGACTGTCCCGATCTGAAGATTTCAAGCGGGTGCGGCGAACAGGCAGGTCCTATGCCCATCCGCTTGTTGTGTTAGTGGCGCAGGCGAACCATTCCAGCCAACACCTAAAGATCGGGATCGCCGCAGGCAAAACCACCGGGTCTGCCGTCCATCGTAACCGGGCAAAGCGGCTCCTGCGCGAAGCAATGCGGACTTTCATCCCCTCCATCGCTCATCACCACAACCTTGCGGACCGCCCGAACGACGTCTCAGGCTGGGACTTGATCCTGATCGCCAGACCTGCGCTTGTCTCCGCAACCTTGAGCGATGCCCGCTCTGCGCTCGAAAGCGTCTTCAAACGCGCCGGGATCATCCCCATAAATGAATCCTGAAACCGAAGAACAATTTCATCTTCACGATTATTCCCATGAACCGCGCCTGCGCGATATGCCGCGGACGATTGGGAATTTTCCGCGTATCCTTGTTCTTTCCATCATCCGTCTCTATCAAATGATCGTCTCACCCGGGTTGCCCGCCAATACCTGCCGCTTTTATCCGTCCTGTTCCCATTATGGCTATCAGGCGGTCTATAAGCACGGCGCATTCAAGGGCTCTCTCATGGCTGCCTGGCGCGTATTGCGCTGCAACCCTTTTAACCCCGGCGGGTACGACCCCGTACCTTAGTCTTGCATATTTTCGGTAAAGACATTTGTCTTTCCGTCGTCAGGAGTAAAACCAACTTGAACAGAAAAAAGATTTTTATATTTCTGTTGCTGGCGTTTGCCGTATTGGCATTAAGCGCTTGCAGCGGACAACCGTTGACCAATACCTGGCCCGGTCTCGCGGCAGATGGGGAACGCGCTTACATTGCCACAGGATCATTCATCTACGCTGTGGATGTAAATACCGGCCGAGAGGTCTGGCGATACCCCGCCGAAGCGGATAACGCCCTCCTCTTTTATGCCACCCCAACCCTCACCGCAGACGGACAATTATTGATCGGAAGCGTGGGCACCAATCATGCCTTCATCAGCCTCGATCCTGCCACCGGTAAAGAAAAATGGACCGAGCCATTCACCGGCGCGAAGGGTACCTGGGTGGCATCACCGCTTGTCATGAGTGAGACTATCTACGCGCCCAACACAGATGGTTTTCTGTACTTCCTCGACCTGAATGGAAAACAGATTTCCGACCCACTTGAATTGGGCGGCTCATTATGGTCTGCCCCGGCCACCGATGGCGAACTGCTTTACATTGCAGCACTCGATCACCACCTTCACATTGTTGACCCCGCAGGCGCCTTGATCGGCGAACCCATTGACCTTGGCGGCGCGTCACCTGCGAGCCCAGTTGCGGGAGAGGGCGGGGTTTACGCCGCATCCTTCGACTCGACCGTCGGCTTTGTCTCTTCCAGCGGAGATTTTGAGATCGTAGCCGAAGCCTCGAATTGGATCTGGGGCTCCCCGGCGCTCGATAACGGCGTTCTGTATTTTGCCGACCTGAATGGTAGTATCTATTCCGTTGATCTCGCGACCGGCTCACAGAACTGGGGGGCGTTACAGCCGGATGGGCCGATTATCGCAAGCCCGCTTGTGGCTGGCGACCAGATCTATTTTGGTTCGGAAGACGGCACCTTTATTGCATTCGACCGTGATGGGAAGATTGTCTGGCAAAAGACCGTGGGCGGCAAACTTTACACCCAGCCTGTCCTTTCCGACGAGATCATTCTGGTTGCCCCTTATCAGGCAGAATTTGTGCTTGCTGCCTACGATGCGTCCGGCAAACAAGCCTGGACGTTCACCCCGGTAAAGGAATAAGGAACCCCTCCCATGTGGCAAACATTTATCATCCAACCCATGGTCAACCTCTTGCTGTGGATCTATGACATTCTGGGTCATGGTCCGCACATGTTTGGCGTCGCCATCATCCTCTTCACCATCGTCATCCGGCTTATCACTTGGCCCCTGAACGCGTCGCAAGTCAAGGGCGCGCAAGCCATGCAGGAACTTCAGAACGACAAGTAATGGCAGGACATCCAAAAGAAGTATGCCAAAGACCGCGAAAAACTTGCGCAAGAGCAGATGCGCATCTACAAGGAACGCGGCATCAATCCCTTTGCTTCCTGTCTGCCTACCCTGATTCAATTCCCCATCATCATCGGCTTGTATCAAGCCATCATCCGTGCCATGGCAGCCACCCCATTGGATATGCTCAATCTTGCGCGCACCATCTATCCATTTCAAAATGTCGAGAACATCATCCCGCTTAATAGCACCTTCCTGTGGATGAACCTCGGCCGCCCCGAAGGCATTCCCCTGCCGTTCGATGTATCCTTCCTGCCGAACGGTTTCCCGCTCCTGGCTCTGGTTGTGGCGTTGACGACTTACATCCAGACCAAACTGACCATGCCCGCCACGCCGCCCAACCCCAACGATCAGGCTGCCGCGCAGACCGCTGCCATGAGCAGCAGCATGTCCATTTACATGCCGCTCATGCTGGGTTGGTTTGCCCTGACCTTTGCTTCCGGCATTTCGGTGTATTTCATTACAAGCAACTTGTTGGGGATTGTCCAGTACGCCGCCACGGGCCGCGCAAATTGGAATAATATCCTTCCGGGCGCGAACAAGAAGAGCACAAATAATAAAAAGTAGGGAGGCGCCACATGAATGAGCGCACAACTCTGGAAATTATCGCTCCGACCGTCGAAGATGCCATCCGCCAGGGGCTCGACCAACTTGGGCTGACAGCGGATGCTGTTTCTGTCGAAGTATTGGATTCGGGTTCGAAAGGATTGTTTGGACTCGGCGGACGTCAGGTGCGGGTGCGCCTCTCGGTTAATCCCCCGCCCGGATCTGAGGCATCTGTTCCCCAACCTTCTGTTGCGCCCGGTCAGTCAAAACCCGCAACCAAACCAACTCCGGCGAAAAAGGCGGAACCAAAACCGCGCGTGAAGGAAGCCAAACCCCAGCCTGAGAAGAAAGCGCGGGAACCAAAGCCCGAACCCAAACCCAAACCAAAGCCCGCCCCGGTCACTGCTCCGCCGCCTGCGGATGGTGAACATGATGCTGTGTTGAATACGGCGGAGGAAGTTGTCTCGAAATTGATCTTCCTGATGGGGTTGACGGCGCAAGTATCGGCTCATTACGACGAGACCGATAGCGGCGATCACCGCACAATTCAGGTGGATGTGCGCGGCGAAGATTTGAGCGCGTTGATCGGACGCCGCGCCGAGACGCTGGCTGCCTTCCAGCAGGTCGCTTCGTTGATCGTTGGCAAGCAGACCCAGCAATGGGTGCAGGTTGTTGTGGATGTGGAGCGCTATCGCGCCCGCCGCGAGAAACAGATCCGTCAACTGGCAAACCGCATGGCAGACCAGGTGACGAAAACCGGGCGCAAGGTGACGATGGAGCCGATGACTTCCAGTGAACGCCGCGTGGTACATATCGAACTGCGCGGACATCCCGCCGTCAAGACTGAAAGCACCGGCGACGACCCGTATCGCAAAGTGGTCATTTTGCCAAAAGAATAATTTTCGACCGAGGACCACGGACCGCAGACGAAAGTCTGCGGTCTTTTTTGGAGTTGAAAGTCTCCAGACTTTCGATAATCCGCAAGGTATAATTCGCCCATGCCCGATCTTAAACCCGTGGATTATCTTCTCATCGGTCACGCGGCTGTGGATATAACCCCCACAGGGAATCAACTCGGCGGGACGGTGAGTTATGCCGCGTTAACGGCGAAGGCGATGGGGTTGCGGGTTGGCATGGTCACATCGGCGGGCAATGATGCGCCTTTATATCTCCTGGATGGGATTCAAATCGTCAATATCGCAGCAGAGCGAAGCACGACCTTCGAGAACATAAAAACGGAATATGGGCGCAGGCAGACCCTTCACCATCAGGCTTCGCTTTTGACGTTTGAGCACGTCCCGCAAATTTGGCGGGATGCGCCCATCGTCCACCTTGCGCCCATCGCGCAGGAAGTGGATTCGGCGATGGCTGGGAGATTTCCATCCTCGTGGGTCGGCGTGACCCCACAGGGATGGATGCGGGCTTGGGACGAAAAGGGTTCAGTGTTTGCCCAGGCTTGGGAAAACAGCGACCAGGTTCTCGGTCAGGTTGGAGGCGTGGTTTTATCCATCGAAGATATAAACCGCGACCTTGAACTGGTCGAATGGATGGCGCATCATACAAGCCTATTGTGCCTTACCGAAGGGGAGCAGGGCGCGGTATTGCACTGGCACGGAGACCGCAGGCGGTTTCGCCCACCCAAGGTCGAAGAAGTGGATGCGACCGGCGCGGGCGATATTTTTACGGCGGCATTTTTTACCCGGCTTTTTCAAACGCGCGACCCATGGGAGGCGGCGCGTTTTGCGACAAACCTTGCGGCGCGTTCGGTGACCCGCAAAGGGTTGGGTGGAATACCAACCCGCGATGAAATCGAGCATTGCAAGATGGAGGTTTTATCTTGACGAAGATCTATACTCTTGTGAATCAAAAGGGCGGTGTGGGCAAGACCACATCCACAATCAACCTTGCGGCGTATCTGGCAAAGCAGGGTCAGCGCGTGCTGGTGGTGGACTTGGACCCGCAGGCAAACGCGACATCCTGCCTCGGCGTGGACAAACTTTCGGTGGAAAACAGCACCTACGAAGCCCTGCTTGGCGAAGAGGATGTCTTTCCCTATATTTTATTGAACGAGCGTTTGCAGTTATCGCTATTGCCCTCTGCGCCCGCGCTGGCTGGCGCGGAAGTGGAACTGGTGGACGAACTGGCGCGCGAATCCCGTTTGCGGCGGGCGATCTTGAAGGTGGCGAAACGCTACGATTATGATTTGATTGACTGACCGCCTTCGCTGGGATTGCTGACCGTGAACGGTTTGATCGCGGCGATGGACGGGGTGATCGTGCCGGTGCAATGCGAATATCTCGCGCTGGAGGGATTGGGGCAATTGACCGAGACGATCGAACGCGTGCGCTCGGCTCTTTTCCCGGACTTGAAGGTGCGCGGAGTCATCCTGACCATGTTCGATAACCGGACGAATTTATCTTCCGATGTTGTACGCGAAGTGAGCAAGCATTTTCCGAATCAGGTGTTCAAAAGTGTTATTCCGCGCAACATTCGTCTGGCTGAGGCGCCATCGTATGGTCTGCCCATTTCGGAGTACGCCCCGCACTCGCCCGGCGCGGAAGCCTATGAAGCGCTGGCAAAGGAATTATTGAAGGGCGATAAGAATTAGAATCTCTGACCGCAGACCACCGACGATGGGCTGCGATCTGCGGTCTGCGGTCTTTTTATTTCGACGATAGGGTATTTAGGAGCAATTAGCATGGCTCAACGAAAAGGTCTCGGCAAAGGTCTGGACGCGCTCATCCCCGGCGGAAAGTCTTCGATTCCGCCTGCGGGCGGGGGGCATGGCGGCGTTCAACAAGTGGCGGTCGAATCGATCAAGCGTAACCCGCGCCAGCCGCGTGTGCATTTCAAAGATGAACAGTTGGAAGAACTGGCGGCGTCCATTCGGGAGCACGGGGTCATCCAGCCGTTGATCGTCTCCCCGAAAAACGACGGGACGTTCATCCTGATTGCAGGCGAGCGGCGCTGGCAGGCTTCGCAGCGGGCGGGCTTGAAAACCGTCCCTGTGGTGCTGCGTCAGGCAAATAATCAGGAGTTGCTTGAGGTCGCGTTGATCGAGAATGTGCAGCGCGCCGACCTGAACGCCATGGAAGAAGCCGAAGCCTACCACCAGCTTTCTGAAGAATTCGGGCTTTCGCACGAAATGATCGCCAGGCGCGTGGGCAAGAGCCGCGTGGCTGTGACGAATACCATGCGCCTCACCAACCTGGCGGATGCGGTCAAGCAGGCGTTGGTGGATAACAAGATCACCGAAGGTCACGCCCGCGCCTTGTTGGCACTCTCCACCCAAAAGGCGCAGACATCTGCCCTGCAGACCATTGTCAACCTGTCTCTAAGTGTCCGTCAGGCGGAGGAACTCGTCCGCAAATTGACCGGGCAGAGACCGGTAAAGGTAAGGAAGGTTTTCCATAACGCCGATGTATCGGACGTTGAAAAACGCCTTCAGCGCAGTCTCGGCACCAAGGTCTCGCTCAAGCACGGCAAAAAGGGCGGGACGGTGACGATCTATTATTATTCGAATGAAGAATTGGACGCGCTGTTGAAAAAGATGACGTAAGGTAACGATGAAACTCCTCTACAACGCCAACATACATACACTCGATAATTCCAATCTGCTCGCCTCAGCGATCCTCATCGCGGGTGGGCGGATTATTGCTATTGGGGATAAAAACAAACTCGAAAACCTCGCGCACGGCAGGGTGGAAAAGCAGGATATGAAAGGCGCGACCATCCTGCCCGGATTAACCGATGCGCACATCCACATGCAATATTATTCGTTGGGCTTGTCCAAAGTGGATTGCGAGACCAAGACGAAGGAAGAATGTCTGCAACGGGTGGCGGAGCGTGCGCGGAACTCCAAACCTGGCGAATGGGTGTTGGGGCACGGCTGGCAGCAAAACGATTGGGATGGGGAATTTCCAACAGCCGCCGAACTCGATGCTGTTTCACCAAATAACCCGGTTTATTTAACAGCCAAGTCGCTTCATGCGGCGTGGGCGAATACGTCCGCCATGAAGTTGGCAAACATCACCGACTCCACACCCGACCCAAAGGATGGCGCAATACACCGCGATGCGAATGGAAAATCTAGGGGCATCATGCTCGAAACGGCTATGGCGTTGGTAAATGCCGCAGTTCCAGAACCAACTCCGGCTGAGATCGAGGCGGCGATGCTCAAAGCCCAATCTGTGTTGTGGGGCATGGGAATCACCGGCATCCACGATTTTGACCGCCGTCAATCGTTCATGGCTTTGCAATCTTTGCGGGCGCGGGGCAAATTAAAATTGCGTGTGTGCAAAAACATCCCTGTTGAAAGTGTGGAGCAGGCGAACGACCTCGGCTTGCGAACCGGCTTCGGTGATGAGATGTTGTGGATCGGTTCGGTCAAAGCCTTTATGGATGGGGCGCTGGGTCCGCGCACGGCGGCGATGATCGAGCCGTATGAGAACGAGCCGCATAACAAAGGCATTCTCAACATGGATGGCGAGGAACTTTTTGAACACGCCCGCAAAGCCGCCGATGTGGGGTTGAGTATGACCGTCCACGCCATTGGCGATAAAGCCAACCACGAGGTGTTGAATGCTTTTGAACAATTAAGAAAGTATGAAACTCAAAATGCCTTGCCCCATCTGCGTCATCGCATCGAGCATGTGCAGGTCATTCATCCTGACGATGCCCCGCGACTCGCGCAGTTGAATGTCATCGCCTCCATGCAGCCGATTCACGCCACATCCGATATGTATGCCGCCGACCGCTACTGGGGCAAACGCGCCGAACTTTCGTATGCCTGGCGGACTCAACTCAATCACGGCGCGATGCTTGCCTTTGGATCGGATGCGCCAGTGGAATCGCCCAACCCGTTTTTGGGATTGTACGCCGCAGTCACCCGCCAGCGGGCAGACGGTTCCCCCTCCGCCGGGGGCTGGTTGCCCGAACAGAAATTGACTCTCGCCGAAGCCTTATCCGCCTACACCTTTGGCGCAGCATACGCTGCAAATGCAGAAAACCGACTTGGCAAACTTGCCGAAAATTACCATGCCGACCTGATCGTTCTTCCCGAAGACCCGTTCAAAATAGACTCAAACACCCTGTTGACAATTGCCCCGTCTGCTGTCATGATTGATGGGGAATGGGTTTTGTCGTAGAAACGGAATTGGATGAATGGACACACAGCCGCCCAAATTATCCCCTGAAATGCTCGTGCCCCGCCTGGGCGAATACCTTGTGCAGAAAGGGTTGATCAATGAGATTGACCTGTTGCGCGCCCTTGCCTACCAGCAGGATGCCCAGGAAAAGGGCGGACAGGCTTTACTGGGTCAGGCATTGATCGAAATGCGATTGCTCACCCGGGCGCAACTGGACCAGATCATCACCGAACAGATCATCCAATTGCGCACCGCCCTGCAATCGGCGAACCGCAATCTCGAGCAGCGCGTCCGCGAACGGACGGCGGAACTCAACGAAGCCATGAATCGGCTCTCCGAGCTGAGCCAGATGAAGGCGAATTTCGTCTCGAACATTTCGCATGAATTGCGCACGCCGCTCACGCATATCAAGGGATATATTGAGTTGCTCATCTCCGAGTCACTGGGTGGAATCACAGAAGACCAGCGCCACGCCCTGACGGTAAGCCAGCGCGCCGCCGGCAGGCTGGAGGATATGATCGAAGACTTGATTATGTTCTCGCTCGCCTCACGCGGTGAACTGAGTATGAAACTCGAGGCTGTTGATGTCCGCCGATTGGTTTCGCTGGTGGTCAAGAGCGCAATACGCAAGGCCGAAGACCGTGGCGTGACCTTGAACATCAGTGCGCCTGAAAACATCCCACCGGTGCAGGCGGATGGGGAAAAAATCGGCTGGGTGGTTGGGCAACTTTTGGATAACGGGATCAAATTCACCCCGTCGGGCGGAAGCGTGACCGTATTCCTTGAAGAGGAGGGGAAGAATCTCATCCAGATTATTGTGCAGGATACCGGGG
>DAOTXI010000293.1:0-2690 GCA_034435475.1 Anaerolineales bacterium | reverse complement strand
ACAACCCGGCGTGGACGGTGGGCGATATTCTGTTTCACATCACGCTTGGTCCTCATGCGTTGGCTTTGGAAATCTGGATGACCGTCCATGCGACCAATTTGTACAACTTTTTGATGCGGCATTTCCCCTCGCGTTTCTTCAACTCTGTCAACGCGTGGTTCGGCAATCGGCGCAGGCGGATCAGCCGTCAGAGTTTGATCGAGGCTTACGGGAGGGCGCACACCGTTATAAAGTCCGGGTTGAGGCGGACGCGGGAGGAGGATTTGCTCAAAGTGGCAGTGTATCCGCTTGATTACGTGTCTGATCTCAAAGGGGAGGTCAGCGTCGAGCGTCTTTTCCGCTATGTGACCGGGCATTTCGAGGAGCATGAGAGGCAGATTGCTTCGGGAAAAAAACGCCCTCGCAATGACATTTAACTCTGGTATAATCTCGCCCCGTGACTGGTCCTGCCGACGGTTTATCGCTTTCGGCATGGAGACCTGCAAAATTTCGAGAAAGGAGAAGCATACGTCATGCCCCTCGCAAAGGAAGTTAAAACCAAGGCGATTGCGGATTTTCACCGCCACGACAAGGACACCGGTTCGCCCGAAGTCCAGATCGCAATTCTTACCAACCGCATTACACAACTGACCGAGCATCTGCGTAACAACAAGCAGGATCAATCCTGCCGCCGCGGTCTGCTCAAGCTGGTCGGTCAGCGCCGCCGCCTGCTCACCTATCTGCGCCAAAGCAATTACCAGGCGTACCTGGGCGTAACCGAACGTTTGAATCTGCGCCGCAAGTAGTTTGTTTAGACCCTAAAGGTCTTGAAGACCTTTAGGGTCTTTGTTAACCCGCCGTCAGGAATTGAATAGCGCGAATGACCCCGGCGTCGTTCCCACTCTTCAGTCCCTGACCCGAGGCGGAAATTTGTACGCCAAACTTAAGTTTGGCGTACCGAAGGAGACAATCAAATATGAAACCCGAAGGGAAACGATATTCAGCCGTTGTTGGAAACAAAACGGTGACTGTCGAGACGGGTCGCTTAGCCGGGCAGGCGGGCGGCGCGTTGACGCTTGGCATTGACGATGCCATTGTATTTGCATCCGCCACCATGGGCGGCGTGCGCGAGGGGATTGATTTCTTCCCGCTCAGCGTGGAATACGAAGAAAGGCTTTATGCGGGAGGAAAAATCCCCGGTTCTTTCTTCCGCCGGGAGGGACGCGCCTCTACGGAGTCGATCCTC
This sequence comes from Anaerolineales bacterium, assembly GCA_034435475.1. Lineage (GTDB taxonomy): Bacteria > Chloroflexota > Anaerolineae > Anaerolineales > Villigracilaceae > Villigracilis. The sequence goes on along the minus strand of DAOTXI010000293.1, from coordinate 1,465 downwards.
ACCGCGAGATTGACCGACCGACCTTTAAGACCGCTCTTCCAGGATGGAATGCGCAACGAAGTGCAGGTCATCATGTACTCGTTCTCGTCTGATGGAATCAACCCGCTGGACATTCTCGCTATCAACGCCGCCTCGACCGCAATCATGATCTCAGACATCCCCTGGGGCGGACCGGTGGGCGCCGTCCGTGTGGGACGAGTCAATGGCGAATTCGTCGTCAACCCGACCTTCGCCGAGATCGAAGCCTCCGACCTCGACCTGAGAATTGCTGGCACGAAAGACGCCATCCTCATGGTGGAGTGCGGCGCGAACGAAATCCCCGAAGATGTGATGGTTGCCGCTCTCGAACTGGGACATAAATCCATCCAGCCCATCATCGAAATGCAATTGAAGATGGCGGCTGAGATCGGCAAGCCGAAGCGCGAGATCAAACTTTACCTGCCGAGCGAAGAGGTCAAGAAGAAAGTCTACGACCGCGTCAGTGGAGCGATGAATGAATTGCTCGACAAACCGCTCTCGAAAGTGGAGTTTTACTCCGGCATGTCTGCCATCAAGGAAGCCGCCGAAGCCGAATTCTGCAAAGTTCCCGAGGGAGCAAATCCCGCCGACTATATGCCCGTCAACGAATTCCGCGAGGGATTTGAACTGGCGGAACAGGCAATCGTCCGCGAACGGATTTTGAGCATGGGCAAACGCCCCGATGGGCGCAAGCCGACCGAGATCCGCCCGATCTGGTGTGATGTGGGCGTGTCACCTCGCGCGCATGGGACCGGACTGTTCACCCGCGGCGAGACTCAAATCCTTTCTTTTGCAACCCTCGGCACCCTGGGTGAGGCGCAGGAACTCGATAACCTCTCCCCCAACGACACCAAACGCTACATGCATCATTACAACTTCCCGCCGTTCAGCACGGGCGAGGTCAAACCCCTGCGCGGACAAAGCAGGCGCGAGGTCGGGCATGGGGCGCTGGCGGAACGCGCTCTCGAACCGGTCATCCCCAACGAAGAAACCTTCCCGTATGCCATCCGCGTTGTGTCCGAGGCGTTGTCCTCCAACGGCTCGACTTCGATGGGCTCGGTCTGCGGCTCGACCCTGGCGTTGATGGATGCTGGCGTGCCGATCAAGGCTCCCGTCTCCGGCGTGGCAATGGGACTCATCACCGATGACTCTGGTCGTTACCAAATCCTGACCGACATTCAGGGAACCGAAGACCACCTCGGCGACATGGATTTCAAAGTGGCTGGCACGTCTGCGGGCATCACCGCTTTGCAAATGGACATCAAGATCAGCGGCTTGAGCGCGCAGATGATGAAGGAAGCGTTAGAGCAAGCCCGCGTGGCGAGAATGTCCATCATGGAAAAGATGTTGGCCGTCCTGCCCGAATCGCGCAAGGAACTCAAACCTCATGCGCCGCGCATCATCACCGTGAAAATTCCGGTGGATAAAATCGGCGCGTTGATCGGAC
>DAOTXI010000292.1:0-8910 GCA_034435475.1 Anaerolineales bacterium | reverse complement strand
GTGTTGACCAACCCGCTCGATACAATGGCGTACCTCACCCAAAAAGTGACCGGTCTGCCGCGTGAGCGTGTGATCGGGCAGGCGCGCATTCTGGACTCGGCTCGTATGCGCGCCTTCGTTGCCATGGAAGCCGGAGTATCTGTTGAAAATGTGCAGTGCTATGTGTTGGGCGGACACGGCGGTGAAATGGTTCCGTTGACCCGCCACTCGAACATTGCGGGCATTCCTTTGAAGGAATATTTCCCTGCCGATAAACTCGAAGCCATTGTCAATCGCACTCGCAAGGGCGGCGGTGAGATCGTGAACTTGCTGAAGACGGGCTCGGCGTATTACGCGCCTTCGATGGCGTGTGTGCAGATGGCAGAAGCCATTTTGAAAGACAAAAAGTTGATCGTACCCTGTGCAACCTTGATGCAGGGTGAATACGGTTTGAATGACATGTATTTCGGTGTGCCTGTCATGCTCGGTGCGGGCGGCATGGAAAAAGTGATCGAATACAAGTTCGATGCTGATGAAAAAGCCATGTTCGAGAAGTCTGCTGCTTCTGTGAAAGAATCGCACGATGCGCTGAAGAGCGTGGTGAGTTTGTAAAAGTTGAAGGTCAAAAGTCGAAGGTCAAATGTGGCTTTCGACTTTTGTATTGAAAATTATAAAGGAGTCTGTCATGATTCTGCACGAGAAAATTTCTGCTCAATTGCCTTCGTGGCGGGAGCGCATCAAAACCCTGTCCAAGGAACACGGCGAGGTTGTTGTGGACAAGGTGACGGTGGGTCAGATCGTCGGCGGAATGCGCGACATCAAATCCCTTCTCACGGATGTATCCTACGTCGACTCGAACGAGGGCATTCGTTTTCGCGGCATGTCCATCCCTGAGGTGTTGAAGAAACTGCCCAAAGCGCGCGGGACGAAAATTCCGCTGGTGGGCGGGTTGTATTACCTGCTTATGGTTGGCGAGATACCCACCCTGGAAGAGGCGATGGCAGTCGAAGATGAATGGGACAAACGCGCCGACATCCCCGATTATGTTTATAAAATGTTGAAAGACATGCCCAAGGACGCGCACCCGATGATCCTGTTGAACCTTGCGGTGATGTCTTTGGAGCGCAACTCTGAATTTGCAAAGAAGTACAAGGAAGGCATGAAGAAGGACGCTTATTGGGAACCCGCCCTTGAAGACAGCCTCGACCTGACAGCAAAGATTCCCGTCATTGCGGCGTTTATTTATCGCTATAAATACTTCAACGAGAAAAAGAAACCTAGTTATAACGCCAAATTGGATTACGGCGCGAATTTTGCGAAAATGATGAAGGTTGCCGACAAAAAAGGCTACGCGGAACTCTCACGCCTGTACTTCATCCTGCACTCCGACCATGAATCGGGGAATGTCTCGGCTCATGCCACGCATCTGGTCGGTTCGTCTCTTTCGGATATTTACTTCGCCTATTCAGCCGGTTTGAGCGGACTTGCCGGTCCATTGCACGGATTGGCGAATCAGGAATGTCTTAGCTGGCTGTTGGACGTTCACGGCAAATTTGGCGGCGTTCCTTCGCGCGATGACTTGTATAAATTTGCATGGGATACTTTGAATGGCGGTAAGGTCATCCCCGGTTATGGTCATGCGGTCTTGCGTGTGCCTGATCCACGCTTCACGGCGCAGATGGAATTCGCCAAGGCGCGCTTCCCCGAGGACGACCTTGTCCGTCTCGCGGATTTGGTCTTCGATGTGGTCCCGACCGTGTTGAAGGAACAGGGCAAGGCTAAGAACCCCGCCCCGAATGTAGATGCCATCAGCGGCACGCTCCAGCACTATTATGGCGTGCGTGAGTTCGATTTTTACACCGTGTTGTTTGGTGTCGGTCGCGCCCTGGGTGTGACCGCCAATTACGTCTGGGCGCGCGCCCTCGGGATGCCAATCGAACGCCCGAAGTCGTTGACGACCAAGATGCTCGAAGACGCGGTGGCTGCGAATTCAGTCCCGCCGCTGTAGAATGAAATAAAAAACTCCCGGGTTTGCGCGATGCGAGCCCGGGAGTTTTTTACCCAAACAGATCATTCGTAATTTTACGGTTTCAACATTCCAAACCGATCCAGCAGAAACGCGTAATCGAGCGCGATCTCTTTTATGGCGTCGAAGCGCCCGCTTGCCCCAGCATGACCGGAACTGTAGTTCACATAAAAGACCGCGAGATTGTTGTCTGTTTTCAGTTCGCGGAGTTTGGCGATGAACTTTGCAGGCTCCCAATACGCCACACGCGGGTCATTCAAGCCGGTGGTGATGAGAAGATTGGGGTAATCCGCCACTTTTAGGTTGTCGTAGGGGGAATACGAAAGCATATACTCGAACATTTTCCTGTCAGCAGAGTTGCCCCACTGGTCATATTCCTGTGTCGTCAGCGGAATGGACGGATCGCCCATCGTTGTGACCACATCCATGAATGGGACTTTGGCAATGACCGCCTTGAACAGGTCGGGGCGCATTGTCATACAAGCGCCCATGAGCAGTCCGCCCGCCGAGGCTCCCTGAATGGCGAATTTATCCTGCGACACGTAGCCTTCCTTTATAAGGTGTTCGCCGCAGGCGATGAAATCGGTAAAGGTGTTGCGCTTGTGTTCCATTCTGCCCTGCTCGTACCAGTCGCGCCCCATGTCATATCCGCCGCGGATGTGGGCAATGACATAGGTAAACCCCCGATCAACCAGGCTGAAACGGTTCGGGTCGAACCATGGGTCAATCGTCGCGCCGTAGGAGCCGTAGCCATACATCAACGCTGGGCTGGTCCCATCTTTTTTCTGCATGTCTTTGCGATAGGCGATTGTCATTGGAACTTTTACGCCATCCGGCGCAACGGCATGGATGCGTTCAAGCGTGTATTTCGACTTATCCAGCCCGTTTATCTTGTCCTCTTTTTTTACATCCCATGCCCCGGTGTCCATGTTGACATCCACAGTGGTATTGGGAGTGATGAGCGACGAATATTTCAACCGCAGAAGGTTGGTGTTGAATTCAGGGTTTCCATCCGGGTAAACGCTATAGGAAGATTCGGGGAAGTTTACATAACGGACATCCCCTGTTCCATCCACGTCGCTGATGCGGATCTGTTTCAATCCACCTTTGCGCTCATAGACGATGAGGTGGTTTGTGAAGGTATCAACGCCTTCCATAAGGATGTCTTCCCTGTGTGGGAGTATCTCCGTCCAATTTTCCCTGGCGGGGGAATGAAGCGGCGCAACGCTGAGTTTAAAGTTCTTTGCCCCATCGTTGTGGATGATGAAAAATTTCCCGTTATGGTGCGCCGCGTTATAGTCCAGTCCTTCGATGCGCGGCTGGAGGATGCGGAACTCGCCTATCGGATTGTTAGCATCCAAAAAACGAACCTCCCGCGTGTTGGTGCTGTAATGGTAGGTGGTGATGAGGGCATCATCGCGGGTCTTGTTCAGATAGAGATAATACGTTTCATCCGCTTCATGAACCATCAAGACGTCCTCTTTCGGATCCGTGCCGATGACATGGCGGAATAATTTTTCGGGGCGCAGGGTTTTGTCGAGCGTCACGTAAAAAATGGTCTTGTTATCGTTTGCCCATTCTACGCCGAAACGGTCGTAGGCGCTGCCCAAAACATTGCCAATGGTTTCAGGGAAGTATTCCCCGGTTGCGAGGTCCTTGATATAAAGGGTGAACACCTCCCGTCCTTCGAAATCTGCCACATAGGCAAGTTTTGTCCCGTCGGGGCTGGTTTCGAATCCGCTGATGCCGCAAAACGTTTTACCGACTGCCAATTCGTTCTGATCAAGCAGAATTTCTTCAGGGGAGTCGAGCGAACCCTTCCTGCGGCAAAAGATGGGATATTGTTTGCCCTCTTCGTGCCTTTCATAGTGGAAGTAGCCGCCTCTTTTCTCCGGGACGGTTGAATCGGTTTCTTGAAGCCTGCCCTTCATCTCGGAGAAAAGTTTCTCCTGCAAGGATTTTGTATGCCCCAGCATTTCTTCGAGGTAATCGCTCTCAGCGTAGAGGTATTTCATTGTTTCAGGGTCTTCCCTGTCGCGCATCCAGTAGTAATCGTCAATGCGGGTGACGCCGTGCTGGGTCATGGTGTGAGGACGTTTTGGAGCGGTGGGGGTATTGTTTGTTTTGCTCATGATATTTTTCTTTTCTGGTTTAAACCGCAGGTAGATATTTTTCTTTTAAACTCGCCATGTGATGTTCGACATGCCCGACGATCATGTATGCTAATGCTCTCGCACTGATGGAGGCTCCGCTGGCTGTGCCGGTTTCATCGAAAGCCGACTCTTTGGTGTGTTGAATCATCAAGATCGTTGAACGGCGCACGGCACCAAACTCTGCCAACAGGTCTGCGAGTGGGATTTCATCCGCCTGGGATTCGCGGACGAAATCCTCCTGTTCGAAGCCGGGCAGGGCGGTCTTGTCTTTGCGCGAGACCCGCAGAAAACGATAGGCGAAGACCCGTTCGGTATCTATCAGATGAGAAATGACTTCTTTTGTAGACCACTCTCCGGGCGCGGGTTTGAAGCGTGCCTGGGAGTCGGTCAAGGCTCTGAGAGCGGAATCAAGTTCATCGAGTTGGAGCGGCAGCGCGGCGAAGACATCCCCACGGGCTTTGGCGCGTTGGATGTAATCAGCATAGAAGGGAGCGTATTCTTCGGGGGATGGGGGAGTTATTTTCATTTGGGTTCCTTATTCAATACATAATGAATGTCAATTCAATACTACTGTATTTTCAACATTTTCTGCAAAACCAGCGTGCTCTGTTCGATCTCGCTCATGCGCGCATACAGGATTTTTTCGTTGATCTAAAGGTTGTTGACCAGCTTGAGCGCGGAGACGATCCCTTCGCCGATCCATTCGCCCTGCACCTCGCCGTATTCGATCTCCATCACAATGTAATCTGCGCGCGAATCGCTGGCGGCGCCTTTCGGGTACTGCCAGGTGCCGAGGGCGTCGAACTCGGTTGTGGCTTTCATGAAGTTCAAGGATTCGGTCTTCATGCGCGGCATGATCAGCGATAATAGTTCGCGGTGATCGCGCTGGAAATTTACGTTGAAGTCAATATCCCCGAACAATAAACCAAATAAAATATCCTTTGCATATTGAAGCAGCGTGTTTTCCTCTCCGGTGCGAAATTCCCCGGTGATCAGTTCCCCGCCTTTTGGCGGCGCGGTTTGGAGCAAATATCCTTTCGAGACCAATTCCTCCCTTGTGATCTTGCGATACGCGGCGATAAATTCGCGAAGCGTGTTCTCGTCCAGCCTCAATTGTTTAACCCGCTCGTCGAATTCAGCCCGCCTTCGGTTTTCCTCCTCCTTATAATGCTTGCGGTCGAGTTCCTGCAAGCTGTGCGCGTCGAGAGTCAGGCGCACGATCTGCTCGATCAGCCATTCCCTATCCTGCCCGTCAAGGTAGGCGCGGGGGTTTTCCTCGAATTGCGGCACGATCTCACGGTTGATCTGGCGGACGATAGACTCGATAGTGGGCATACCGATCTCTCCAACTGGCTGGTTTTAAGGATAGTAGCAGGATTATACTTTGTTCATCGGCTGGTTATCGTTGGCGTATAATCACGGTAGATAACATTTGGAGTTTTCATGACCAGTAACCACACTCGTAACCCCGGCACGCCTCTTGACCTTGATTGGGTGATGGGCGCGCACGTCAACAAAAGCGCCGTGGAGCGCCGCACTGCCACGCTGACCGGTCGCCGCACCGTCAAAAAGGACTGGCAGGCGGCGTGGCTTCTGCGCGCCGTCACCTGCATTGACCTGACCACCCTCGCGGGTGATGATACGCCCGGACGTGTTCATCGTCTGTGTGCGAAGGCGAAACAACCACTTCGTCCCGATATGATTGAAAAACTTGGATTGGATGGCGAGCGGATTCAAGTGGGCGCAGTTTGCGTGTACCCCAACCGTGTCGCGGATGCAGTTCACGCGCTTCAAGGCTCTACCATTCCAGTTGCCTCTGTCGCGACAGGTTTTCCTGCGGGGCAGACTCCTCTGCTACAGCGCATTCAGGAAATTGAGCAAGCCGTGTAAGCAGGCGCAAAAGAGATCGACGTGGTTATCGCCCGCAATTATGTCTTGACTGGTGACTGGCAGGCGATGTATGACGAATTGCAACAATTCCGCAAAGCCTGCGGTGACGCACACATGAAGACCATCCTCGCAACAGGTGACCTCGGTTCTCTCAAGCAGGTTTATCAAGCCAGTCTCGTGGCAATTATGGCAGGCTCGGACTTTATCAAGACTTCAACGGGCAAGGAAACAGTCAACGCCACACTGGAATTCAGCTTGGTGATGACACGTGCCATCCGCGATTATCTTGACCGCTTTGGCTACAAAGTAGGTTTCAAACCCGCAGGCGGAATTAGCTCCGCGAAGCAGGCGATGGCGTGGCAATCATTGATGAAGGAAGAACTCGGCGACGAGTGGCTGAAGAATGACTTGTTCCGCATTGGCGCAAGCAGCTTGTTGACTGACATCGAGCGGCAGTTGTATCACTACATCACAGGTCACTACGCGGCGAAACATCACATGCCGATGGGATAAGAGCAGTTTAAACACGAAGGACACAAAGGGCACAAAGGTTTAAAACCTTAAGACTCTGTCCTTCGTGTACTTAGTGCCCTTTGTGTTTAAAGATCTGGAGTTCTTATGAGCAAAATACTTGAAATCTTCAACACCATGGAATACGGACCTGCGCCCGAAGCGCCGGATGCTGTCAAAGCGTGGCTGGATGAGCACGGACGCAAGTTCGGCTTGTTCATCAACAACGAGTGGGTGACGCCGAAGGGTGCGAAGTTCTATTCATCCATCAACCCCGCGAATGGGGAGTTGTTAGCCGAGACTACGCAGGCTGGACAAAAAGAAGTGGATGCGGCGGTGGGAGCGGCGCGTGAGGCGTTCAAAACTTGGAGCAAGACTCCTGGTGTGGTGCGCGCGCGTTATTTGTATGCAATCGCCCGCAACCTTCAGAAACATTCGCGCTTGTTGGCGGTGCTCGAGAGCATGGACAATGGCAAGCCGATTCGTGAATCAAGAGATATCGATGTGCCGTTATTGGCGCGTCACTTTTACTATTATGCGGGTTGGGCGCAGTTGATGGAAACTGAACTGCGTGATTATCAACCTGTCGGAGTCGTTGGGCAAATCATCCCGTGGAATTTTCCTCTGCTCATGCTGGCGTGGAAGATCGCGCCTGCGATTGCGATGGGCAACACAGTTGTGTTGAAGCCTGCTTCGTACACACGTCTCACTGCGTTATTGTTTGCTGAAATTATCGCCGAAGCAGGTCTGCCCGCTGGTGTTGTAAATGTAATTACTGGAAGTAGCAGTGCGGGTTCAATGATTGTCACGCACCCCGATGTGGATAAGATCGCGTTCACGGGTTCGACCGATGTAGGTCGCACACTTCGTCAGCAGACTGCTGGCTCTGGAAAAAAACTCTCGCTTGAACTGGGTGGCAAGAGTCCATTCGTCGTGTTTGACGATGCCGATTTGGATGGAGCAGTTGAAGGCGTGGTTGATGCGATTTGGTTTAATCAGGGTCAGGTTTGTTGCGCAGGATCAAGGCTGATAGTGCAGGAAAATGTCGCAGCGAAGTTTATCCAAAAATTAAAAAATAGAATGGGACACATGCGCGTTGGCGACCCGCTCGATAAGTCGATTGACATGGGCGCGATCGTTGACCAAAGCCAATGGGACACGATCGATGGTTGGGTGAAGACGGGCATTGCCGAAGGCGGTGAATGTTTTCAGCCGAATATCGCGCTGCCCGAAAAGGGACTGTTTTATAAACCAACTTTGATTACTGGTCTTGATCCCGCGGCGTCAACTGTTCAAGAAGAAATTTTTGGACCCGTGCTTGTCTCGCTCACGTTCCGCACGCCGAGCGAAGCCATCGAACTTGCGAACAACACGCGTTATGGTCTCGCGGCGAGCGTGTGGAGCGATAACATCAACCTCGCGCTCGATGTCGCGAGCAAGATCAAGGCGGGTTCGGTGTGGGTCAATTGCACCAATCAATTCGACGGCGCTTCGGGCTTCGGCGGCTATCGCGAGTCGGGCTACGGGCGCGAAGGCGGACGCGAAGGTCTGTTTGAATATTTAAGACCGACATGGATGGATCGTCCGCGCCCTGAGTTTGTACTGGATGAAAAGAAGAAGTGGGGCGAACACGTGCCCACGCTTCCTTCTCAGCCGACAGTTGCTCGGGCAAATGGACATTCCCTTCCGCTGGTAGATCGCACGCCAAAGATGTACATCGGCGGCAAGCAGGTGCGACCCGACGGCGCGTACACTTCGAGCGTGTTGAGCGCGAAAGGGAAATTGGTCGGTCAGGTCGGTGATGGCAATCGCAAAGATATTCGTGATGCAGTCGAAGCCGCTCACAAAGCGCGGACATCAGGCTGGGCGATGCGCCACGGATACAACCGCTCACAAATTTTATATTTCATCGCGGAAAATCTTGATGCCCGCAATGCTGAATTTGTCAAACGCATTGTCGAAATGACGGGACGCACGCAGAAATCCGCGCAAGCCGAAGTTGACGCGTCTGTTGAAAGATTATTCACCTACGCGGCATGGGCTGACAAATACGGCGGCACCGTGCAAGAGACCACCCTGCGCGGAATTACCGTCGCGGTCAATGAACCTATGGGTGTGATCGGCATTGCCTGCCCAGATGAAAATCCTTTGCTTGGGTTTATCTCGCTCATGGCGCCTGCCATTGCACGCGGCAACAGCGTAGTGATGATCCCCAGCCAGAAATATCCGCTTTCTGCCATGGACTTCTATCAGGTGCTCGATACGTCCGATGTGCCTGGAGGCGTGGTCAACATCGTCACAGGTGACCGTGACCATTTGGTCAAGACGCTTGTTCAACACGAAGACGTAGAC
>DAOTXI010000291.1:0-2432 GCA_034435475.1 Anaerolineales bacterium | reverse complement strand
GGCGGAGGAGATAAAGCAGGGTGACATAACGGAAATCGTCCATGTCTTGAATGTGTTTGACGAAGTTGGGAACAGCCATCAGCGATGATTCGATGACTGAGCCAAATGAGCCGAGATAGGCGCTATCTTCCTCGAAGCCGATGGGAATGCCGCCGGGCGTGCGGCGCGGACCCGCCGTCAGCGGGGAGATGCTCCAGTAGGCAGAACCAGACATCAGCGCGGGGTGATGCGTAAACAGGTCGTGGATCCAGGTTGAGAGGGCGAGTCGAAATTCGCGCTGGAGAGTCCGCGTGTAGGGAATCATCTTCGAAGCGGACGTAGAGCCGCTGGAAAGCTCGAAGAGTTGGACGGGGTCTTTTGTGAGGATGTTTTTTTCGCCGTCCGCGATGCGGGTGATGTAGGGGAGGTAATTTTCGTACGTGGAAAGTGGAAAGTGGTGATTAGGGTTTACATGTGTACTTGTGTACTTGTTTACATATTCCGTATCCCGATTTTGTTTCAAATACCGTTGCTGTATCCGTGCTTGCGTTTCAGCAACACGACGCGATGCTTCATGAAATTCCTTTGCGGCTTTGCGGGCGGTGAGCAGCCAGAGTCGGTTGGCGAGCGCGGTTTTCATCGCGCCATGCGCCTGCCTGCGGGGGTGAAGTTATCGGGGTGGACGCGCGTGAGGCAGACGAGTTCGTCGCCCTGATCGTGATGCGGGTTGACTTTGATGTAATACGCCACATGCGGGTCGGAGAGACGTTCATCGGTCACTTCGGCAACGCCCTCGCGCAATGGGGTTGCGCCGTCTTTGAAGCGGACGATGCCGAGGTCTGGATAAAAATCGTCGCCGTAGCGCTGCGAGGCGAGGAAGTTCATCAGGCTTTGGGTTTGAGGCGGCGTGGGCTGTTTATAGCAGGGATAAAACTCTTTATAAAAAACGGTGAGGAAGCGATAGGTTTTATAACCCGATGAGATCAGCAGCCAATAGACGGGCTCGGGCATATCCGCTGTTTTTTCGAGCACGGTATGAATCCATTTTTTGGGGAGTTCGGGCGTGCCCCAATAGGCGCGTCGGATGATGGTATCGCCTGAATAAACCGCCGTGATGTATTGACCTTGATACTCCGTCTCGTAAATGCCGAGGGTGGAAAATCCCTGCACTTTGTTTTGTTCATCGTCGCGGATGAGAATGACCCAGTTCTTATTGTTCAGGTCGCGGGTGAAGAGATCGAGCGAGGTCCGGGAAAAGTTCTCGTTGAAGACATCGAACATTTCTTGAATGGTTTCAGGAGTGAGTTCCTGGCGCGGGAGGGTTTGGCTGGTGAGGGAAGGAAGCATAGGGACGGGTTTGAGCCTTTCTAATCTATTGAAGACCGCCGACGGTTGACCGCGGTCTATGGTCGGCGGTCTATCGTCTGACCTTATAAACGTATTCCCTGCTTCTTGAGCGTTTCGTTTCTAAAGATCGGGTTATAGACGAGATAAACGCCGAGGCGGTAGGGATTGCGCATGTTGGTTTTGAAATCCCATGCGCGGCTGAAGATGGAGCCAACGCTGTTGAAAGATTTGCGGGCGTGATACGACACTTCGGTCAATTCATCGGGGGTCATCAGGGCGGGGCGGAAGGCGGCATGATTGTAGCGGTAATCGTCATGCAGCCACCACTTGCCATCATAAAGCAGGCGCCCTTCGGCTTCCAATTTTCGGTAGAGGGCTGTGTTTGGGTAGGGCAACAGAGTGTTGAAGGCGGCAAAGGTGAATTTGTTTTCGAGGGCGAAATCGAGCGTGCGCAAAATAGAATCGCGGGTATCGTAATCGTGTCCAACGGTGAACGCCGCCCAGGTCTGCATTCCGTAATCGCGTAGAATCTTCAATTGCTCAGCATAGGCTTCGTAGCCATGCTTGCCTTTCAGGTTTTGTCCCTTGTGCATGGAGCGCAGGCTTCTGGCTTCGATGGATTCAAAACCGATCACGTTGCCGAGACAGCCGCTTTTTGCCATCAAGTCCATTAACTCGCGGTCGCGGGTCATGTCTATGCTGGCTTGCGAAACCCAGTGGATCTTGAGCGGAATCAACTCGCGGAACAGGGCTTTCGCCGCCTCATGATCGGAGACAATGTTATCGTCCACGAAGAAGAAGGTATTGCGCTCCTGGCTTTTCATCTCTTCGATGGTCTGCGCCACGCTGCGGTAGAAATGGCGGTGATCGAAATACGAACTGACCGCGCAAAATGTACAGACGTAACGGCATCCGCGCCCGAATTGCAGCAGGGAGATGGGCAAATATTTTTTGCCTTGATACAAATCGCGGCGCGTGAGCGTATCGGGCTGGGGCGTGGTGGCGGCTCCACGATAGACCGGTTTGAGTTTGCCCTGCTTCGCATCGGCGATGACCTCATGCCAGAGATTCTCCGCATCGCTGATGAAGATGGAGTCGGCATGTTG